>JAUYIV010000204.1 GCA_030688105.1 Actinomycetota bacterium
ATCCAGCCGACGTACATCAGGGCCTCGGCGTTGGGCCCACGCTCCAGGAGGTACATGTAGTGGGGGAGGGCGGACGAGAAGTCGCCGGCCTCGACGTACCTTCGGGCGAGGGCGAGGCGCATGGGCACCACGTCGGGGTTGGCGGCCACCACGCCCTCCAGCTCCTGGTCGGTCACCGAGGAGAGATCGAACGCCGCGGTGGTCCCCGATGGGTCGGAATCGACCGCGTTGGCCAGGCCGACGACCGCAACCGTCGCCCCCATGGCGAACACGGCCAGGCCGATGGCGATGCGTCGGGGCGACCTGCCGGGCCGCGGTTCGGGCCGTGGCTCGTCGATCTCGCTCAGGACCTCGGCCAGCTCGACCTCGTAGCGACGCCGCAGCTCGGCGGCGGTCTCGGCGTCGATCTCCCCGATGGCGTCCTGGGCGTCGAGGTCGCGGAGGTCGGCGACGATGCGGTCGCGGCGCTCTTCGAGGGTGCTCACCGAGGGCTCGGTCACGAGGCGTCGCCTCGCAGTGCCGCCTCGACGCGCCGGCGCTCCTCCGGTGTCAGCTGGCGAGTCGATCGACTGCGGCGCCGGCGGCCGAGGATGATCACGGTCCCGATGGCGAGGGCGACCAGGGGAGCGATCCAGAGGAACGCAGTGCGGCCCCCGGCGGGAGGGTCGAGCAGCACGCGTTCGCCGTAGGTGGCGATGAAGAAGTCGATGATCTCCTGGTCGGTCCAGCCGTCGGCGACCTGCTCGGCGATGAGGTCCTGCAGGTCGCGGGCGATGGCGCTGGGCGAGTCGGCGATCGATTCGGTGTCGCACACCGGGCAGCGGAGCTTGGAGGCGAGGGCGTCGACCCGGTCCCGCGGCGACGGGTCTTCGGTGGCAAGGATCCCAACGATGGTCGCCAGCGAGGCGCCGATCACGACGGCGGCGATCCAGGTGCGGGCCCGGTCAGACACTCGCGGTCTCCCGGCTGCGCTTCCTGGCGCCGAACGACCAGGCCCCTCCCCCGACCACGATGAGCCCGCCGAGCCACAGCATCCACATGAGGGGGAATCGCATCGCATCGATGGTCACGATCCGGGATTCCGGCTCGATGCGAACCAGGCTCAGGTAGACGTCCTCCCGCAGCCCGGTGTGGACCGCAGGCGTCGGAACCGCCTGGACCTGGTTGTCGTACTGGTTGAGTCGGGGGCGCAGTGTCGCCCGGCGGCTGTCGCCGCGGAACAGGACGAACTCGGCGCCGATGACGGTGCGGTTCGACTCCTGCCGAGCGAACGGCTCGACATAGGTGATCGTGTAACCGTCGAACGCTGCAGACTCGCCGGGTGCGAGGGTGATCTCGGTGCGGGTGTCGAATGACGCCGAGAAGGCGATCGCCACGACCACGAGGGCGACCCCGGTGTGGGCAGTCATCCCTCCCCAGAATCCGGGATCGGACCGGAAGAGCGACGCCAGCGATCTCAGATAGCCACCCGGTCTCGCCCGTGCGGTCACGTGCGCATTGCGTGCGATCGCCGAGATGATCAGCGTGCCGAAGCCGACGGTGAGCAGCGCGGTGACCGACCGCATCCCGAGGAGCACGACCACCGCCGCCAGCACCGCGGTGAACTGCAGCGGCCCACGGAGCCGGTCCCACAGGACACCCAGCCGGGCGGCCCGATACGGGGTGATGGGCCCGATCCCCATCGCAAAGATCAGCACCAGGCCGATGGGGATGGCGGCGCGGTCAAACCAGGGCGGCCCCACCGACACCCGGTCGCCGGTGACGGCCTCGAGGACCATTGGATAGATGGTGCCGAGCAGCACCACGAAGGCGAACAGGGCGAGGAGGAGGTTGTTGAGGAGGAACACCCCCTCCCGGCTGGCGAGGGAGTCGAGCCGGGGGGTGGATGCCACGAGATGCCCGCGCGCCGCGAACAGGCCGAATCCCCCGATCAGGATCACCAGCAGGAATCCGAGGAGAGCCGGCCCGACGGCCGACTGCGTGAAGGAGTGGACGGAGGCGACCACACCCGACCGGGTGAGGAACGTCCCCAGGATCGTGAGGGCGAAGGTCCCGATCACCAGGGCGACGTTCCACGCCTGGAGCATGCCGCGGCGACGCTGCACCACGGCCGAGTGGATGAAGGCGGTGGCGGTCAGCCAGGGGAGGAACGACGCGTTCTCCACCGGGTCCCAGGCCCAGTAGCCGCCCCATCCCAGGACCTCGTAGGACCACCAGGCGCCGAGGACGATGCCGAGGGTGAGGAACGACCACGAGATCAGAGCCCAGCGCCGGGTCCGCTCCAGCCATGCGGTGGATCCGTCGCCGGCGGCGAGGGCGGCGATGGCGAACGCGAAGGGCACGGTCATGCCCACGTAGCCCAGGTAGAGCATCGGCGGGTGGATCGCCATCAGGAAGTGGTTCTGCAGCAGAGGATTGGCCCCGAAGCCGTCGGCGGGCACCACGGCGAGGGTGGTAAAGGGGTTGGCGGCGGTCGCCATGAGCGCGAAGAAGAAGACGGCGACCGCGCCGATGACGGCGAGGGCGGCTGCCCCGATCGGGTCGGTGTCGCGCAGGCTCCGGAAGACCCAGGTGGAGTAGCCGGCGAGAACCAGTCCCCACAGGACGATGCTCCCCTCGAGGGCGGCCCACGCCGCGGCGATCGTGAAGAGCAGCGGGGTGCCTCGGGCGTGGTTGCGGGCGACGTACTCGATCGAGAAATCGTCGGTGAGCAACGCCAGCTCCAGCGCACCCATGGCGATGAGGGCACCCCCGAGAAGGCCCCAGATCGGGAAGCGGAGTTGGTCGGCGGCCTGTTCGCCGCCGGACAGGTAGGACCTGACCCCGACGACCATCAAGGCGACTGCCGATATGAGAGCGACCAGCACTCCTGCCTGGCCGAACAGTGCGATCACGGGCTCGGATACCTCGAGTCGGGCGTGTAGACCCCGCCGTCCTCCGTCCGGTACTGCTCGTCGTGCTTGATGATCATGGAGTCGGAGTGGAAGATCACCCCGTCCCAGGTGCCCTCGACGACGACCCCGATCCCTTCGCGGAAGAGTTGCTGCGGCGCACCCTGGTGGGCGACGTTGACGGTGGCCTGGCCGTCGGTGACATCGAACGTGACGCTCGCCCCGTCATCGACGATGGACCCCGGGACCACCTGGCCTCCGAGGCGGAAGCGTCCCGCTCCCACCCGTCCGGCATCGGCGAGGACGTCCGATGGCGTCTGGTAATAGACGAGGTCTTGGCCGATGTTCGCCACGAGGAACCCCGTCAGCACCGCGACCAGTCCCAGCGCCGCCACGACGAACCAGCGGTAACGCCTCATCGTCCGTCCCGGGCCCGGCGAACCCGGCGAATCCGGCCGGACATCGACAAGAGGTACGTCCCCAGCGTCCCGTACACCAGCACGTAGGCGATCGTCACCCATCCCCAGTCACTCATGCGCCTTCCCCTCGGGGCTGCGGGCCGACCACTGCAGACCCGGCGACCGGTTCCTCGATTCGCACCGTCGTCAGAAGAGCGTCCTCGGCCCCGGCGAGCTCGACGCGCCTGCGCAGCAGGGCCACGTACAGCACCGTGAACGCCGCCACCGCCATGAGGAGGGCAAAGAGCAGTGGAGGGTCGATCTGGGGCTCACCGGGCCGGAGGATCGTCGGCGGCTGGTGAAGGCTCCGCCACCAGACGACCGAGAAATGGACGACTGGTATCTGCAACGCGGCGACGATGCCGAAGACGGCGGAGCGCTTGCCGCGGATGACGGGGTCGTCGGTGGTCCTCCTCAGGGCGAGATACGCCAAGTAGACGAAGAACATCGCCGCCGTCAGCACTAGCCGGGCATCCCACGTCCACCACACCCCCCAGACCGGCTTCCCCCACAGCATCCCGGTGGCGAGGGCGAGCCCGGTGAAGACCACACCGATCTCGGCGGAGGCGCCGGCGCGCCGGTCCCAGCGAAGGTCCCGCGTCCTCAGGTGCGCCAGGCTGGCGATGAGGGTCACGCCGAAGGCGAGGTAGGCCAGCCAGGCCGAGGGCACGTGCACGTACATGATCCGCTGCACGTCACCCTGTACCGCATCGGGTGGGACGACGAGGCCGGTGACGAGCGCGGTCAGCATCGTCCCGGCGGCGGCGATCTCGATCGGCCTCTTCACCTCGACGATTCCTCCAGGAGTCTGGCGGTGAGTACCCCCGCGAGCGCCAGGACGACGTCGACCAGCGCCAACACGAGGATCCAGCGGAGGATACCGGCCCCCAACCGCAAGCCTTCCGTGGCCTGAGCAGCCCCGAGCAAGATGGGAATCGCCAGGGGCGCCACGAGGAGCGGGGCGAGGGCTCCGCCGCCGTCGGTCACCGATCCGGCGATCGTCCCCAGCATCGCCAACCCGATGGCGACCAGGGGGAGCACCAACGCCAGCCATCCCCAGCCGACGACGACCGGGTCGTAGAGCACGATCATCACCAACCCGACCCCGATCTCGAAGAGGAGCAGGAGAAGGGCGCTCGCCGCGGCGGTTGCCGCGAATCTGGCGGCGGGGTCGACCCCCAGAAGGACCAGAGCATCGCGGTGGGACGGGGTGGACGATGCCGTACTTCGCTGGGTGACGACGACTCCGAAGAGCAGGACGACCGCCCAGTACATCCCGGGCCCGATGCGCGCCAGCAGTGTCGTCTCGATGCCAACGGCCATGGGGATCACAAGCAGGGCGATCGAGCCGAAGGGGATCACCACCGCGATCACTTCGCCGGTGCGCAGCTCGTCGCGCAGCTGGAACCCCAGCAGCAAGGCTGCCTGGCGCCACAGGGTCATCTCCCGACCTCCGTGATGCGACCGTCGGCCAGTGTCAGCGATCGGTCGATCAGGCCCCCAACCCGCTCGCGCTCGTGGGAGACGATCACGACCCCGCCGCCGCGGCCGGTGACCGACTCGACGATGTGGGCGACGAGGTCCCCGGCAGCCGGATCGAGGCCGACGTGGGCTTCATCGAGAAGGAGGAGATCGGGCGCGGCGAGCATGACGCGGGCGAACTCGGCCCGACGGCGCATCCCGTTCGAGCAGACCGCAGCGCGACGGCCCGACGCCCCCGAAAGACCGACCGCCTCCAACGACCGGGTGGCGTCATCGACACCGCGGCCGGCCAGCAAAGCCAGGAGCCGCAGGTTCTCGCCCAGGGTCAGGTTGGCGACGAGTGCGGGATCGTGAGCGACGAGAGCGATCCTGGGGCGGACCCGTTCGACGGCGTCGGTCCCCAGGGAGGCGCCGAGCACGGTCCCGCCGCCCGAGCTGGGGCGGGTGAGGGTGGCGAGGACCCTGAGCAGGGTCGTCTTGCCCGAGCCGTTTGCCCCGAAGAGACCCACCGCCTCGCCCGATCGCAGTTCGAGCGAGACCTCGCGCAGGATCAGTGCGCCCGGGCGGCGCACCGCGATGCCCTCGACGGCGACGATCGGGTCCTCGGGCATGGCGGCGAGTCTAAGAAGCCTCCAGCCTCCAGCCTCCAGCCTCCAGCAAGAACAGATCCCGCCGCCCGTCGCCCGCAAGAAGGCCCGCCACCCGCCTCCGGCAAGAGCGGATCCATCTCTTTCTTGCCCATTGCTCATTGCCCATTGCCCATTGCCCATTGCCCTATTCCGTATTGCTTCTTGGTAGCGTCGCCCTTCGTGGATCTCTCTCCGCCCACCATCGACGATGTGCGCCAGGCGTGGTCCCTGGTCCGCGGCCTGGTCCTGCGGACTCCGCTGATCGAGTCTCCGGACCTCTCGGACCGAGTCGGCCGTCGCGTGCTCCTCAAACTCGAGACGCTGCAGCGAACCGGATCGTTCAAGTACCGAGGCGCCATGACCTTCCTGTCGATGATGACCGAAGAGGCCCGCGCCCGGGGGGTGGTGGCCTACTCCTCCGGGAACCACGCCCAGGCGGTGGCAGCGGCGGCAGCCCACTTCGGGGTCTCGGCGATCATCGTGATGCCGAGCGACGCCCCGGAGATGAAGGCGAGGCGGACTCGAGAATGGGGCGCCGAGATCGTCGAGTACGACCGTGCAACCGACGATCGCGCCGCGATCAGTGCCGGCATCGCCCACCGCACCGGAGCGGCAATCATCCCGCCGTACGAACATCCCTGGACCATCGCCGGGCAGGGGACCACCGGACTCGAGTTGGCCGAGCAATGCCGCGCCGTCGACGTGCTCGACCCGGTGGTGCTCGTCCCCACCGGCGGGGGTGGCCTCACCGCCGGCATCGCGTTGGCCTTGTCGGCCGACCTGCCCGATGCTCGAGTCCATACCGTGGAGCCGGTGGACTTCGATGACTATGCGCGCTCGCTCGCCACCGGGGAGCGAGTCGGGATCGCCCAGCCCACCGGCTCGATCTGCGACGCCCTCCTGGCCCCGATGCCCGGGGAGATCAGCTTCGCGATAAACCGGAGGCTCGTCGCCGGCGCGGAGACCGTCACCGACGACGAGGTACGAGTGGCGATCGCCTACGCCTTCGAAGATCTCAAGCTCGTGGTCGAGCCGGGCGGATCAGTCGGCCTGGCCCTTCTCCTGGCGGGCCGCGCCCCGGGTACCGGCCCATGCGTGGCGGTGCTGTCGGGAGGCAACGTCGACCCGGTGATGCTCCTGAGCAAGTAGCCGCCCGTCGCCCGTCGCCCGTCGAATCAAGAGTCAAGAATCAAGAATCAAGACAGTCACCCGTAGTTGGCTCTCGGCTGCTCTTGGCTGGGCCGTCGCCCGCTTCCTTGTCTTGCTGGAGGCTGGAGGCTGGAGGCTTCCCTAGACCGCGATCCTCTCGAGTTGCCTGACTGGGTGGGCGGGCAACCCGAGCGGTCCGTCGGCGTCCTCGAGAGTGACTCCCTCTCCGGTGAGCCAGCGCCACACCAGGTGGGCCTCCTCGGAGTCCATCACCGACCGGGCCACGTCGACCAGGGGATGATCAGGCTCGGTCCGGGGCAGCAGCGGCGGGCGGTTCCCGTCAGGCCAGGAGAGGAGCAGGCGCCCCCGGTCGATGAGGGCCCCGCCGTCGGGACCGGTGGCTCGGATGGTGCCGGCGCGCTGCAGCGCCGCCCAGGCTCTTCGCCGCTCGAGGGTGCGGGCCAGGGCGCGGTGCCGATCCCGAACCCAGGCAGCCTCTTCGAAGCGGGCCGCCCGGGCGTGCTCGGTGATCTTTCGCCCGAGCGGTTCGAGGAGGAGAGCCGGGTCATGCTCCACTCCGGCCACCAGCCGATCAACGATCGGGGCGTAGTCGGACTCGGACAGCGACCCGTCACACGGACACAGCGCCGCCCCGAGCTGGGCGAATGCACAGGGGGCGGATCGGCTCCCCGGGGGGTGGGTGCAGCGGCGGATCGGGACGGCGTCCCAGATCGCTTCGATCACTGCCCTCGCCGCCGCAGTGCCCCGGAACGGTCCGAGGTGGAACCGGGCATCGGCGGAGACCGTGCGGGCCAGCGACAGGCGAGGAAAGGCGTCGTCGGTGAGCCGGACCCAGTGCGACGACTTCGGGGGCTTCGATCTGCGATTGTGCCGGGGGCGGTGGGCGAAGATGAGCCGCAGCTCGGTCACCTCCGCCTCGAGCTCCGTCGCGCACACCCGATGGTCGATGGAGTCGAGCTCGCGCAGCATCTGCTCGATCGACCGCCTGGTGTCGCCGTAGAAGTAGGAGCGGACCCGGGAGCGAAGGTCCTTGGCCTTCCCGATGTAGAACACCTCGCCTCTCCGGTCACGGAACAGGTAGACACCGGGGCGGCGGGGGAGCCCTTCGGTGAGGCGGAGCTTCCCGTAGCTCGCCCTGCCGCGGGCGGTCGGCATGGCCAGGAGGTCATCGAGGTGGGTCACCCCGATTGTGCCGGCGCGCTCGAGAAGGCCCCAGAGGACGTGGGCCGTGGCTCGAGCATCGTCGAGAGCCCGGTGGTTGGGGGTCACCGGAGAACGGAAATGAGCGGCGAGGCTCCCCAGACGGAGATCCCTGATCTCGGATTGCACCAGCCGACGAGCCAGGCCGAGAGTGTCGACGGACCGGTTGGGCATTGCGCCATACCCGTGGGCCCCGGATGCGGCGTTGAGGAACCCGAGGTCGTACCGGACGTTGTGGCCGACGACCACCGCATCGCCGAGGAACTCGAGAAAGGTGGGGAGCACCTCGGCGAGCCGGGGTGCCTCCACGACCATCGCCTGGGTGATCCCCGTCAAGATGGTGATGAATGGGGGGATCGGCCCGCCCGGGTTCACCAGGGTCTGGAACGTGCCTTCCAGGATGCCCCCGCGGTAGCGGAGCGCTCCGATCTCCGTTATGCCCAGCCCGGCGGCGGCGCCCCCGGTGGTCTCGATGTCGAGGACGCAGAACGGGACCTCGGAAAGCGGGGCTCCCAGGTCGTCGAAGGATCGCTGGACACCGAGCGGCACCCGCCGAGGCTAGGGCGAACACCTGTTCGATACAAGAACGCCCCCGCCTCCCGCCACCCGCCTCCAGCAAGACGGCGCTCCGGCCGCTTCATTCGAGGTGTGACCAGTCGATCGCGACGTCCTGGCTGTCGTCGCGATCGACTGCGACCTCGATCTCCATCCCCGGGCCGATGCGGCCGAAGAGCCGCTCGGGGACCCGGTGCCCGACCCGGGCCGAATAGGGTGACCGACCCGGGAGCTTGACCTCCAGGTCGAGGATGTAGATGCGATCATCGCGTCCGGCATCGGAGGAGTCGACGATGCCGAGGTCGGAGATGTCCCCGGAGTCGCTGGCCGACTTGATGACCGCCGTCCCGTGGCGGCCTCTCTCGAGAAGCTCGGCGGCGCTTTCCACTCCGGCAACCGGCTGTCCGATCCGCTCCGAGATCTTCTCCATCCCCGGGCCAGGGACGGCCGTCGCCCTGGCGACACCGGCTCTCGGCTGCGGCGGCATGCTCCAATCGATGGCGACTCTGGCCGGGTCGTCGGGATCCGCCACCGCTTGGACCTTGCTGCCCGGGATGGCCGCGCCGAGGAGGAAACGGGGCATGCGCTGCTTGAGCTCGATGGTTCGAGGCGATCCGGGGATGTCGACCTCGAGCCCGAACGCCAGGACGGGATCGTTGTTGATGGTCACCCCGGTGTCGCCGAGGCTCGTGATCGTCGCGGTTCCTCGAGTCCCCTTGGGGATGAAGTCGGGCTGAATGCCGAGCATCGCGCCGAGCTTTCGGCCGACGCCCCTGAAGACGAGCCCAGGGATGATCAACGAGACGGCAGTTATGGCGAGTGCGCCCCGGGCGTCGCCGCCCACGAACACCGCGAACGCTCCACAGCCCAGGGCGCCCAGGATGAGCAGGTTCCCGACGATGGCGAAGGCGTTCACTTCCCCTCCCTGTCTGCCGCTGGCGGAAAACTATCCGATCTCACGCTGCCGTACCGCCTCGAACAACAGGATCCCGGCGGCCATCGCGGCATTGAGACTGTCCACGGGCCCCGGCATCCGGATCACCACGCGCTCGTCTGCCGCCTCGAGCCAGCGTGCCGACAAGCCGTACTGCTCGCTCCCCACCACCAGTGCGACCGACCCCGTCAGGTCGACGCCATGGTGGGGGCGGGCCCCGCGGGGAGTCGCCGCCAGGATCGACACCCGTGCCGATCTGAGCGTCGCAATGACGGCTTCGGTGTCGGCGACGGCGAGCGGCACCGTGAAGAGCGTGCCGAGTGAGGCGCGGACCACATTGGGGTTGAACGGGTCCGTCGTAGGGTCGGCGACGATCACTCCGTTCGCCCCGGCCGCATCGGCGGTGCGGAGCATCGTCCCGAGGTTCCCCGGCTTTTCGATGCCTTCGGCGACGAGGAGCAGGGGGGTGCCGGTGAGATCGAGTGCGGCCAGTGACGCCGGGAACTGCCGGGCGACGCCGAGCAGCCCCTCGGGGCGCTCTCGATAAGAGGCCTTGCGGAAGGGTTCTGCGGCGACCTCGACGATCTCGGCCCCCGCCCCCGATGCCCGGTCGATCAGCTCGGGTTCGTTGTCGCCGAGAAAGAGGTCGCGGGCGACGTACAACTCCTCGAGCTTCACGCCCGCCTCGAGGGCGCGGCTCAGCTCGCGGTATCCCTCGACGAGGAACCGCCCGGTGCGGTCGCGTTCTCGTCTGGTGCGCAGGCGAACCAGGGACTTGATCCGGGGATTGGCCGAGCTGTTGATCTCCGGCTCGGTCACCAGCCGCTCCCGCCCGAGGAGCCGCCGCCCCCTCCGCCGCCGCCGAAGCCGCCGCCGCCAAAGCCGCCGAAGGAGGTCCTTCCCGACGAGCCCCACGAAGAGCCGCCAGAAGTGGAGGTGCGGGTCCCGAATTCGCCGCCCCCACCGAAGCCACCCCACCACGACGAGCGGTCGCCGCTCCACGACCGATCGTTGTGGATCGGCTCCCATCCCATGGAGCCGGCCGAGCCGCGGGTGATGACCCAGTGATAGAAGAACAGGGTGAAGGGGTCGAAGGATCCGGGGTCCTTCGGGATCGGGGCGCCCGTCCACGAGTCGGTCTGACGCGAGGTGCCTTCGTGGGCCAGCTCCGGGGCGAACCGGTCGGCGTCCTCGATCTTCGAAACCGCCAGCGCCTCGCGCTGTGCGGCGTAGGCGAGGGCGAACGCCCGCGGGCCCCGGGTGTCGGAGGCGCCGAACGCCGCAGCGACCTGGGCGTAAGAGCCGTCGAGGCCGAGCGCCTCCAGCGCGGTGAGGGCCTCGGCCCACCGGGCGACGGCCCGGCTGGGCTCGAGCGACATGGCGAGGACGCCGGCGATGGTGCGACGGGTCTCGCCCTTGATGCCGCGGTCCGAGAGCTCTTGGAGGATCTCCCGGTAGACCTCAGGGCCGTCGTCCCGGCGCCGGAGCAGGGCTGCGGTGATCGACACCGGGAGCCCGAGCCGGCCGGCCGCCTCGCGAATTCGCCTGATCTCGGCAGGGTCCCGAAGCCCGGCGAGGGCGTATTCGACGGCTTCCGAGGGCTGGGCCCCGCCGGTGCGGCGTGACCGGTAGGTCCTCAAGAACGCCTTGACGTGGTCTTCGTCACCGTTCATCAGCAGAAGGGCGGCGATCGCAGACACGTCCAGCCCGTCCCGGGTGAGGACCTCTCCTTGGACCTCCAGTGCGGCGCGCACCTTCTCGAAGCGCTCGACGGCATGGTCGAGGTCGTCTTCGAGATCGGCCAGGGCGGCCGCGACCGCGGGGCGAGCCGTGGACGACGGGAGTCGGCCGTACAGGATCTCGAGGCGGTCCGTCTTCTGAGTGGCAACGTCTTGTGCCGCCGCCTTCTCGGCCATCGACTCGCCCAGGGTGGCGCTCGGGTCGAGAGCCGGGGAGGCGCGCAGCAGGCGCGCCCCACGGTCGGTCACCCCGGCCCAACCCACGGCCGTCTCGGTGAGCGAGTCGGCAAGGCCTTCCGCGGTCCTCCGGCGCGCCGCGGCGAGCCGATGGGGACGGAGGGCATCGACGAGGCTCTCCAGGTCGCGCATGCGGGCCGAGAACACTTCGTCGGACCGCAAATCGACCGTGATCGCGTCGCGAGTCGCCTGCTGAACAGCTTCTTCCAGCATCTCCCGCTCCTGCGAGACCCGCAGCTCGAGGGGCTCCTGGGCGTCGACGAGAAGGCCTTCCCGGTCCACGATGTCGACGGCGCCGGCCGCCCAAAGGGCTTCGAGTGCTTCGGTGTCGGCGGGCGGGCGGCGCTCCCCGACGCCGATGAGCGCCTCGACGGCAATACCGGTGGCGACGTCTTCCGATCGGTCCGGCGGGGGAGCGGCATATTCCGACAGGGCTGGCAGCTCTTCGCCCGAGGGTTCGAGGCGGTCGAGGGCGTCGTCGACCAGAGCCGCCCGGCGCCGGCGCTCCCGGGCGCGGCGGCTGCTTCGACCGCGCACCACGATGTACCCGGCCGCGATGATGAGCCCGGTGGCGAGCACGATCCGGGCGAGGTCACCCACGAATCCCCCGCCACCGGGATCATCGGATCCCGGGGGAGACCCACCCTCGAGCGCGAGTTCGATGGCGGACAGGATGGCGACGATTCCGGAGTCGAAGTCCCCGGCTCCGAAGAACGAGTCCCCGGTGCCGGCGACGGTCGCCAGGTTGGGGATCCGCAACCCCGATCCGGTGACGATCTCGGTGCGGCGCTCGGCAAGGGCGATGAGCACCACGATGCCGTCGTCTCGGGCGGCGTCGCCGACCCCCCAGGTGTTCCCGATGCCTCCGGCAAATTCGTCGGGCTCGACCGAACCGGTCGAGCTCACGATCACCACGGCGATCTGGTGGCCGTGCTCGGCGACCAGGCGCTCAGCCGCCGCCTCCACCGTGGCTTCGCTCACCAGCACGCCGGCCTGGTCGGTGACCCATCCATCGCAGACGATCCCTTGATACGGCGGACAGGTCGCCGTCCCGGCAGTCGCCGTGGCCGGGGAGAACAGCAGTGCCCCGGCCAATAGGCCGGTGAGTCGAATCCTCATGCTGGGATCTTCGCGCGTCAGGCGCGAGCCAGGTCGAGTGCATAGGGGGCCGAGGCGTCGCGCCACTCGATCAGATCGCCGTCGTAGACGGGCTGGTACTTCTCGAATACCGCCTGTCGGGCCCGGGCGTCCTCGGCGGCATCGGTCACGAGCCGGCCGGACACCGGATACCGCTTGCCGTCGATGGTGAACTCGGCGGAAGGGCTCGCCTCCAGATTGAGGCACCAGTCGCTGCCTCCTCCGGACCCCGACAGCAGATAGAGGGTTCCTTCGTGTTCGGCGAACCAGATCTCCACCGTGTGGTCCTGGCCGCTGATCCGGCCCTTTGTGGTGAGGTAGCCGTAGGTGGCGGCGGCGTGGTCGGGTCTCAACGAGGCCCCAGCTTCTCTCCTGCTCGGACTTCGAAGGCGAGGTTGCTGTCCTTCGGTGCGAGGGGGCACGACCACGACGGGTCGTGAACGCAGGAGGGGTGGTACGAGAAGTTGAAGTCGAGCACGATGATGCCGTCCGTGCCACCCAGATCGGCCCCTTTCACGGTGTCGATCACATACCGGCCGCCGCCATAGGTGTCGTGCCCGTTGGTGAGATCGCGGAACGGAACGAAGAACCCATCCCCGTAGGCGAGAAGCCGGAAGACGGGGAGGGCTGCCGGGTGGCCGCCGATCTCGAAGTGCGCCGTCCCCATCGGGCGGGCCCGGGTGATCCCTTCGCCGCTGTGGGGCAGGCCGACGGGGCCGACAACCCCCGGTGGGCCGACTTCGGCGAGGGCTCTCAGCCCGGCGTCGTAGTCGAAATAGGCGAGCCCGCCGAAGCTCGACCGCTCCCCCGGGGGGATCGGGCTCTGAGGGTGGGCGGCGAAGAGCCGATCACGTTCCGCCCGCCAGCGCCGCCAGCCCTCCTCCGGTGGCAGCGATCTGACGACCGAGTAGAGGTCGGCTACGGACCGGCGCCAATCCCACAGCTCGAGCGACGACCGGGGCTCCTCGTAGACGGGTCCCGGCTCATCATCCTCGAAGGATCGGGTTACGGCAGGAACCCCTTCTCGGTCAACCACTCCCTGGCCAGCACGTCGGGGTCGACCGCGTCGATGCCATAGCGCTTGTTCAACGCCGACAGCTCGGCGGTGGTGATCGCGGCGCTCACCGAGTCGAGCAGGTCGACCAGCTCGTCGCCGTACGCGTCGATGATGTCGCCATGGAGGACGGGCACGATGTTCTCTGCGGGCTGCAGGCTCATGTCGTCCTCGAGCAGCACTAACCCCTTGGCGGCGATGACGCCGTCAGAGGTGAAGAGCAGCGCCACGTCGATCTCGCCGCCTTCGAGTGCGGCGACCGTGAGCGGCCCGCCGACATCGAGAGGGACGAACCGGGCGAAGTCGAGGCCATATACGCCCTGGAGCCCTATCAGGCAGAACTCCCGGTCGGGACACTCGGGGGGCCCGCCGAACACCAACGTGCCGTTGTGCGCCGCCAGGTCGCTCACCTTGGTGAGCCCCAGCTCGGCGGCGGTATCGGCGGTGACGACGATGCCGTTCTTGTCCTGGGCGGGGGCGTAGGCAAGGGCCACCAGGCCGTCGTCCTCGATGGCAGCCTGCAACGCCGCGTTGGTCTCATCAGAGTCCGTGGTCGACGTGCCCCCCTCGAAAGTGAGCAGCGTTCCGGTGTACTCGGCGAGCAGGTCGATGTCCCCCGACTTGAGCGCCGGGTTCACGATGTCGCGGGTGCCGAGGTTGAACATACGCGCCGTCGGATAGCCGTTGGCCTCCAGCACCTGGGCGTAGATCTCGCCCAGGATCAGCTGCTCGCCGAAGTTCGTGGAGCCGACGGTGATCGTCGGTCCGTCCTTGGAGCCGACGGTGGTCGTCGGTCCGTCGTTGGTGTCGCCTCCCGATCCGTCGTCATCGCCACAAGCGCCCGCGATGAGCGCAAGGGCGAGAAGGATCGCCCCGACGACCCGGCTGCGGAGTCGCTTCCGCATGGGTATTTCTCCTTCCGGTCGATTCGGTGGGAACCGCCGGCCGGTGACCCACACGCTGAGGAAGAAACTATTCGCTGCCGCGTTCTGTTCCGAAAGAGGAGGTGCGGCCGAATAGGCCGCAGATCCGGTCGCCTTCCTCCCCCGTGGAGCGGGGGAGGAAGGCCCGAAGGGTCGGAGGGGGTCCAGGGACCCAGGCGACACCGCGATGAGGCGTCAGCCGAAGAGCCATGGACAAAGCTCGCGGTGCGCTCAGACCGCCACCGGCGGGACGACATCGGCCCGGCGACGGCGGCTGATGCCTGCAGGCACTACGAACCGTTCGAGTGCCGAGAAGCCGATTTCGGTGAGTATCGAGAGCACCGCGACCAAGATGGCGCCGGCCACGAGTTGGAGCCTGTCCTGGATGGCGAGCCCGTCGACGATGAACCGGCCGTATCCGCCGTAGCCCACCAGGGCGCCCAGCGTCGCCGTCGCCACCACTTGAACCGCCGTCACCCTGATCCCGGTGAGGATCACCGGCGAGGCGATCGGCATCTCGACGTCGAGGACGAGACGGCGTTCGGTGATCCCCATGCCCCGGGCGGCTTCCACCACGTCGGCGTCGACACCGCGGATCCCGGCGTAGGTGTTCGTGAAGATCGGCGGCAAGGCGAGCAGGAACAAGGCGATGAATGTGGGAGCAAACCCGAGCCCGCTGTCGATCAGAGGGGTCGAGCGTGCCAGCCAGATCGTGAAGGGAAGCGCCAGGGCGATGATCCCGAAGGAGGGCAGGGCGCGCCCGATGTTGATCACGGAGACGGCCAGCAGCCCGCCGCGTCCGGTGTGACCCAGCCACCCGGCGAGCGGAAGGGCCACGGCCATGGCGGCGATGAGGGCCGCCCCCGAAACCCGCAGGTGCTCACCGGTGCGCGCCAGCCACCCGGTTTCGCCGCTCCAGTTCTCTCCAAACCACTGCAGGAGGTCGCCGAGAAACTCCATCAGGAGGCCGCGGTTCGCTTGGCCGTCCATGGTGTGAGGAGCCGCTCGACGAGCACGAGCACGAGATCGACGGCGACGGCGAGGATGACCGAAAGCGCGGTCCCGAGGACGATCTCGGTGTTGAAGAACCGATTAAGGCCCTGGAGGATGAAGAATCCGACGCCACCCTGGCCGATCAGGGCGGTGATCGTGACGAGGCCGATCGTGGTGACGGCGGCGATACGGACCCCGGCCAGGATCACGGGCAGGGCCAGTGGCAGCTCGATCTCGAGGAACAGGCGCCGGGACCCGTATCCCATGCCCAGGGCGGCTTCCCGGACCGCCGGATCGACGCCCTGGATCCCGGCGACGATGTTTCTGATCAGGATGAGCAGGGTGTAGGAGACGAGCCCGATCTCGGCGCTGAGGACGGTGAATCCGGTGATCGGCACCAAAAATGCGAACAGGGCGAGCGATGGGATCGTGTAGAGCACGCCGGTCAGCCAGGTGATCGGGGGATAGGTGCGGGGGAAGCGCAGCCCGATGAGCGCCAGCGCCATCGAGATGACGAACCCCACGCCGAGGGCGATCCCGGTGAGCACGAGGTGCTCGGAGACCTTCTCCCAGATGAGGCCCAGGTGGTCGAAGACCCAATCCCACCGAAAGAAGGGCGCCGCGATCACTTGGCCAGCTCCCGGCTGATCCCCTCGGCGGTGATGGTGCCGACGAAACGCCCTCCGTCGAACACGGGAGCCACCCGGGTGCGGCTGGTGATGATCGTGTCGAGGGCCTCGCGGAGCGATGCGTCGAGGCTGACCCTGGCCTCGAACGGCTTGGGGTCGATGTGGGCCAGTGAGTCTCCGTCGAGGTCGGAAGCCCAGGCCCACCCGACAAGCTCTTTGCCGTCGAGGATCCCGAACCAGTCGACCCCGTAGCGGTCCATGCAGGCCCGGGCGTCCCGGGCGGTCGCAGATCGATCGACCATCGGGCCGTCCTCCAGGGGCACCTCGCCGACGGGGATCAGCGAAAGGCGCTTGATGCCCCGGTGCGAGCCGAGGAAAGCCTTCACGAACGCATTGGCCGGATCACGCAGGATCACTGCCGGTGGGGCGTACTGCTCCACGATGCCGCCGATGTTCAGGATGGCCACCCGGTCGCCCAGCTTGATCGCCTCGTCGATGTCGTGGGTCACGAACACGATGGTCTTGTGCACCCGGCGCTGCAGGTCGAGGAGCTCGTCCTGGAGCCGGCCCCGGACGATCGGATCGACCGCGCCGAAGGGCTCGTCCATGAGCATCACCGGCGGGTCCGCGGCCAGGGCGCGGGCGACGCCGGCGCGCTGGCGCTGCCCGCCGGACAGCTCCCGCGGGTAGCGGTTGCGCATTCCCGGCTCGAGGTCGACCAGGCGGATCAGCTCCCCGACCCGGTCGTCGATGCGAGTTCGCTCCCATCCGAGAAGACGGGGGACGGTGGCGATGTTCTCCGCGATCGTCCGGTGGGGGAAGAGGCCGATCTGCTGGATGACGTAGCCGACCCGGCGGCGCAGCTCGTGAGCCGGGATCGCCATGATGTCTTCGCCGGCCACCGTTATCCGACCCGAGGTGGGCTCCACGAGCCGGTTGATCATCTTGAGCGTGGTCGTCTTGCCGCACCCGGAGGGGCCGACGAGCACCACGATCTCGCCTTCGGCGACGTCGAGGGACAGCTGGTGCACGGCGGGGCCCGAGCCACCAGGGAACACCTTGGTGACGTTCTCGAGCCGGATCATGGGCCGGTCGGTCACCGCGTCGGTCCTGCCTCGGAGGTGATCTTGCTGGAGGCTGGAGGCTGGCGGCTGGTCGCTCGGGAGATCACGCGCTCGCCGAGACTCCCAACGCTTCACGCAGGGCGTCGACCTTGTTGGTTCGCTCCCAGCTGAAGGCGCCGGGCGGGTCGTCCGGCGTGCGGCCGAAGTGCCCGTGGAACGAAGTCGGTCGGTATATGGGGCGGCGCAGGTCGAGGGCGGCGATGATCCCGTTGGGGGTGAGCGGGAACACCTCGATTACCGCCCGCTCGATCGCCTCTTCGTCGAAGTCGGTGGTGCCCCGGCAGTCGACGGTCACCGCGGTGGGCCGGGCGATCCCGATGGCGTAGCCGAGCCGGATCTCGCATTCGCGGGCCAGCCCTGCCGAGACGATGTTCTTGGCGATGTGCCTCGCCATGTAGGAGGCCGAGCGGTCGACCTTGGAGGGGTCCTTGCCGCTGAAGGCGCCGCCGCCATGGCGGGCCCATCCACCGTAGGTGTCGACAATGATCTTGCGGCCGGTGAGCCCGGTGTCGCCGGCAGGTCCCCCCTTCTCGAAGCGCCCGGTCGGGTTGACGTGGAGCTGGATGCCTTCCGTCCACCACTCGCCGAGTGCAGGGCGCAGGATCTCGCGGGTGACCGCGGCCTCCAGTTCGGCTCCGCCGTCGTTCCACTCGGGACCATGCTGGGTGGACAGGACCACCGAGTCGATGCGCTTTGGCACGCCCCGCTCGTACACGACGGAGACCTGGCTCTTGGCGTCGGGTCGCAGGTACGGGACCGTCCCGGAGTTCCTCGCCTCGGCTTGGCGGGCGATTATCTGGTTGGCCAGCGTGATGGGCAGGGGCATGAGCTCGGGGGTCTCGGCGATGGCGTATCCGAACATCAGCCCCTGGTCGCCGGCGCCCATCTCCTCGTCCCGGTCGACGCCACGGGCGATGTCAGAAGACTGCGCGTGGATGGCCACGTGGACCTTGGCGGTGTCGGCGTCGAACCCGACGGCTTCGTCGTCGTAGCCGATGAAGCGCATCGTGTCGCGCAGGATCTGCTCGTAGTCGACGTCGACCTGGGCGGTGATCTCCCCGGCGATGACCGCGAGACCGGCGGTGAGGAGGACCTCGCAGGCAACCCGCGCCTCGGGATCCTGGGTCAGGACCGCATCGAGGATCGCGTCGGAGACCTGATCGGCTGCTTTGTCGGGATGCCCCATGGACACCGACTCGCTGGTGAACAGATGGCGGCGCGGCTGCACCTTTGCTCCTCGGGTCGGGAGTCGAACTAACGCCGCAGGGTAGTGCGGGTGATGGCCGGGCGACCAGGCCCGGGCGCATCCAATCCCGCTCCTGGGCGGTCTGCCTCTGCCGAGGGGCGCGGTCCCGGATAGCATCCGGTCACCCGATACCGAGGAGTTGGAGTGGTGGAGAGTTCGGTCGCAGGTTCCCGCGTGCTGGTGACGGGGGCGGGTCTCGTGGGGAGGCGGCTCGTCGAGAGGCTGATCGCAGAGAACGCCAAGGAGATTCGGTTGATCGACGTGTCGGCGGCGCGCCTCGCTGAAGCGCCACCGGAGGTCGAGACGATCGATGGGAACATCAACGACCCGGACCAGGTCATCCCGGCGATGGACGGTGTGGACTTCGTGTTCCACACCGCCGCGGTCCTCGAGGGCAACGACGTCGGTGCGTATCACCGTGTCAACCACCGCGGATCGGAGGTGATGGCCACCGCCGCCGCCGCGGCGGAGGTTCACCGTTTCGTTCACCTGTCCTCGGTCGCCCTCTACGGCTTTGCCGACGGTGACGCCATCGAAGATGGGGAGCCCACTCCCACGGCGCAGGCGTACTCGATGTCGAAGGCGGCGGGGGAGGCGGCGGTCCTCGAGATCGGCCGGATGACCGGACTGCCCGTGGTCGCCATTCGTCCGGCCGCGATCTTCGGCCCCGGCTCGCGTTTCTTTACCGGGACGTTCATGAAGCGGGCGTCGAAGCGCCCGATCAGGATGGTCGGCAACGGCAACGGAAGCCAGCCTGTCGTCTTCATCGACGATGTAGTCGATCTCATGCTCACCGTGGCGACCCATCCGTTGGCCGTCGGCGAGGTGTTCAACTGCTCGATCGATCCTCCGCCCAGCCAGAAGGAGTACGTCCAGGCCTACGGGAAGCTGATCGGGAACCAGTCTTACGTCGGGATCCCCACCTGGCTGGTGGCGGGAGCGGGATCTGTGATCGTGCCGTTCTCGAAGCGGGGAACCTACGCCCGCCAGCTGCCGAGGAACGTCAGGCACATCGACAAGTGGGTGCGCTATCCGATGGACAAGGCGGCGCGGGTCCTCGATTGGCGTCCCCAGTTCGACGTCGAGTCCGGTGTCCGGGCATCGGTGCCGTGGCTCGTCGGGCAGGGCCTGCTCGATCCGGCGGAGATCGCCGGGCTGCGCTAGGCGGTCGGCGGCCCGCCGCCGCGCCTCACCAACCCCCGCGGTGGTCTCGCCCGGGGCGGCGCCCTCGGTCGAGCGACCCCGATCTGCGGTCCGGTGCGGGGTGGCCGATGGTGACGAGCCCGAGGACCTCGACGTCCTTCGGGATGCCGAGCAGAGCCCCGACCGCGTCCATCCCGCGTGCCCCGTGGACCCCGGCGCCGAGGCCCTCGTCGACCGCGGCGAGAAGGATCGCCATGAGGGCCGCTCCCCCGTCTACCCACCACCAGGGGACGCCCTCGAGGGCGGCCGGGTCCTTGTCGGGCTCGGAGTAGCGCTTCCGATAGACCCCCGGCTCTACGCACAGGACGATGTGGGCCCCGGCCGAGGAGAGCCATCGGTCGAATCCCGAGGCCACGTAGTCGTCCTCGCCGCACAGCAGGGCGATCTGCCCGATGCGCTCGGGATCGTCGACAACGACCGCCGAGATCCCCTGAGACCATCCTGCCGACGGGCCACGGAACCCGGCATCCACGATGCGATCGAGGGCTCCGGCGGGCAGGGGCTCCCCCGTGTAGTTGCGTACCATGCGCCTCCGGCGCAGGGCGTCCCGCAGCTCCATCAGACCGTCTCGAGCGCCACGGTCAGGTCGGCCAGCGCCTTCTTGGCGTCGGCAAAGAGCATCAGCGTGCCCTCGTCGTAGAACAGCGGGTTGTCGATGCCGGCGAAACCCGGCGACATGCTCCGTTTTACCACCACGACGGTCCGGGCCCTGTCGACCTCGATGATGGGCATCCCGTAGATCGGGCTTTCGGCGTCATCACGGGCGGAGGGATTCACCACGTCGTTGGCCCCCAGCACGAGCACGACGTCGGTGCGGGAGAGCACCGAGTTGGTGTCATCGAGGTCGAGGAGCCGGTCATAGGGGATCTCGGCCTCGGCGAGGAGGACGTTCATGTGGCCCGGCATCCGCCCGGCCACGGGGTGGATGCCGTAGACCACCTCGACGCCGCGGCGCTCGAGCTCGTCTGCCACCTCGCGGAGCTGGTGCTGGGCCTGGGCCACGGCCAGCCCGTATCCGGGGACGATCACGACCCGGTTGGCGTAGGAGAGGGCGACGGCGAGATCTCCGGGGGTCGTCGTGCGGACGTCACCTCCGGCGGAGGCCGCCGGAGCGGCGCCCTCGCCGGTGCCGAATGCGCCGAAGAGGACGTTGGCCAGCGAACGGTTCATTGCCTCGGTCATCAACTTCGTCAGGATCAGCCCCGAGGCCCCAACGAGGGCGCCTCCGATGATGAGTGCCGAGTTCTCGATCACGAACCCGGTGGCGGCCGCGGCGAGGCCGGACAGCGAGTTGAGCAGGGCGATGACGACCGGCATGTCGGCGCCGCCGATCGGGATCACGAGCAGCACCCCGAGGACGAGCGAGATCACTCCCATGCCCCAGAACGCCAGAGGGTCCTGGCTGGTCTGGCTCCACACCCCCGCCGTCAGCAGGCCGACGAGGAGCGCGGCGTTCAACGTCTTTTGACCTGGATAGGTGATCGGCGATCCGCTGAGCAGGCCCTGGAGCTTGGCGTACGCCACCAGGCTGCCGGTGAAGGTGATCCCGCCGATGCCGACGGAGAGGAGGATCGTCAGCATCTCCACGGTCTCGATCTCTCCGGTCACGGTGACGTAGACCGCTCCGGCGACGAGGGCCGAGGCCAGGCCGCCGAAGCCGTTGAAAGCGGCCACGAGCTGGGGCATCGCGGTCATCTGGACCCGCAGCGCCAGGACTGCCCCGACGACTGCACCGACCGCGGCTCCGGCTCCGAGCACGACCCACGAGACCTCGCTGTCGACCAGCGTGACGACGACGGCCAGCAGCATGCCGACGGCAGCCACCGCATTGCCCGACCGGGCGGTGCGCGGTGACCCGAGGCGCCTGAGCCCGATGATGAAGGCGACCGCGGCGAGCAGGTAGAGGAGCGCCTGAACCTCGGGGCTCACTCGCGGCCCTCCCGCCTGGGTCGGCGGAACATACCGAGCATCCGGTCCGTCACCAGGAACCCACCGACCACGTTGATGGTCGCCGACCCCACCGCCAGGAAGGCCAAAGACGCCGCCAGCAGGTCGTTCTCGATCCCGGTGGCGATGATCGCTCCCACGATCGTGATGCCGGAGATCGCATTGGAACCCGACATCAACGGCGTGTGCAGCGTCGGAGGCACCTTGGTGATGAGCTCGAAGCCGATGAAGGACGCCAGCACGAAGACGACGACCCCGACCACCACCGGGTCGAGCATCAGATTCCCCCCTCGACGGCGTCGCGGACCCGCTGGTTGACGATCTCGCCTCCGCGGGTCACGCACGCCGATGCGATCTCGTCTTCGGGGTCGATCCGCAGCTCGCCGTCCTCGATCAGGTGATCGAGCAGAGAGATGATGTTTCGGCTGTACATCTCGGAGGCATCGCCCGCCCCGCGGGAGGCGAGGTCGAGCGGCCCGTGGATGGTCACCGCACCGTGGATGACGATCTCGCCGGGCCGGGTGAGCTCGCAGTTGCCTCCGGTGGATGCCGCCGCATCGACGACGACCGCCCCGGGCCGCATCGACTCGACCATCTCCTTGGTGACCAGCACCGGGGCGCGCCGCCCGGGAACCTGCGCCGTGGTGATCACGACGTCGCTCTCGGCGACGGCGGCGGCGAGCGCCTCCTGCTGGGCCTGACGAGTCGCCGGATCGACCTCGCCGGCGTACCCATCGGCCTCCTCGGCGTCGAGGGTGACCGGACCGCCCACGAACTTGACGCCGAGGCTCTCGATCTGCTCGCGGGCGGCCGGCCGGATGTCGTACCCGGACACCACCCCCCCGAGGCGCTTGGCGGTGGCGATCGCCTGGAGCCCGGCCACCCCCGCGCCGAGCACGAGCACCCTGGAGGGGCGGATCGTGCCGGCGGCAGTCATCATCATGGGGAAGAGACGGGGGAGGGCGGACGCCGCCACGAGCACTGCCTCATATCCGGCGACGGTCGCCTGGCTGGAGAGGGCGTCCATGCTCTGGGCGAGAGTGGTCCGGGGGATGAGCTCCATCGCAATCGCGGTGATACCGGCGCCGGCGATGCGACGGATCTCCTCGGGGTCGCCGAGTGGGTCGAGAAACGCCACGACTGCGGCGGCGGGCCCGATCTCGTGGGCCGTGAGGGGGCCGACCCCGAGCACCAGATCGGCCCGGGGCGGGTCGCCGCCGAGCACCTCGGCCCCGGCGGCGGCATAGGCGCCGTCGAGGAATCCCGCCTCGACGCCCGCTCCAGGATCGAGAACCACCCGGTGGCCCCGCTCGACCAGACTCGAGACTCCTCGGGGGGTCAGGGCGACGCGGCGCTCACCAGGGCGTGGTTCGCTGAGGACGCGTATCAGCATGCGGGGCCACAGGCTAACGAGCGGACGAGCCGCCCCCGGTCACACATCGGCCGCAAGCCCCGGATCAGGCTCGCGCCGCCTCGGTCGCCGCCCACTCAGACCAACGCGTCACGCGGATCTCGATGATGGGCCCCTCGATGGGGTGCTCCCGGTAGCCGGGGTAGCGGCGCGCCAGAAGCGCGGCGGCGTCGCGGTGGCCGGGCCCATCAGGCTGGATGATCGAGGCATGCCCGTCGGCACGGACCCACCACAGCCGATCCCACTGCTCCTCATAATGGTCCACCAGCACCGACACCCGCGGTTCGGCGGCGACGTTGTCGAGGCGCTTCAGGCGGATGGTGCGCTTGGGCTTGTGGTCGATCGCCGTCACGATCCGGTCCCCATCGATTGCGAAGGTGATCGCCACGACGTGGGGCGCACCGTCGCCGCCAACGGTGGCGAGGCGGGCGACCCGGGCCCCGGCAAAGCGCTCGGCGGGGGTCATCCGCCGGTCGCCCAGCGGTCGGTGAGCGGGTCGAGCAGGGCGCGCGCCCCGTCCGGTCCCCACGAGCCCGCGGGATAGGGATGAAGCGGGAGGTCCTGGTGGAGGAGGGGGGTGTAGAGCCGCCACGCCTCCTCGACCTCGTCCGATCGCACGAACAGCGTGGGATCGCCCTCGATGACGTCGGCCAGCAGGGTCTCGTATGCATCGGGTATGTCACCGAAAGCCTCGGAATACGAGAAGTGGAGCGGGATGCGCCGGAGTTGGAACTGGTCGGCGGGCTCCTTCACCTCGATCACCAGTGAGAAGCCCTCCTCGGGCTGCAGCGTCAGATACAGGACGTTGCCCGTCGACATGCAGTCGTCGGGCCGGCCGTGGAAGAGACAGACCGGCGGGCCCCGGAAGGTGACCGCAACCTGGGTCTGACGGCGCGCCAGCGCCTTTCCGGTCCGCAGGTAGAACGGCACGCCCTGCCAGCGCCAGTTGTCGATGGAGAGACGGAGGGCGGCGTAGGTGGGGGTGCCGCTGGCGGGATCGACGCCGGGGGAGGCGCGGTACGGGGCGATGGGCTCGCCTTCTATCGAGCCACCCTGGTATTGGCCGATCACCACAGCCGAGGGATCGACCGAGTGGATCGAGCGAAGCACTTTCACCTTCTCGTCGCGGACGTCGCCGGCGGTGAAGGCCGTCGGGGCCTCCATCGCGGTCAGGGTGAGGATCTGGCTGAGGTGGCTCTGGACCATGTCGCGCAGGACGCCGGCCTCGTCGTAGTAACGGCCCCGGGTGCCGACTCCGAGTGACTCGGCGACGGTTATCTCGACCCGCTCGACGCGGTCCCGGTTCCACGACGCCTCGAAGATGGGATTGCCGAAACGGAACACCAGGAGGTTCTGGACGCTGGCCTTTCCGAGGTAGTGGTCGATGCGATAGACGGCGGCCTCGCCGAAGTGGGCATGTACCAATCGATTGAGTTGCCGAGCGCTGGCGAGGTCGTGGCCGAAGGGCTTCTCGACCACGAGACGGGTCCACCCCGGGCCGTCGGCGAGGCCGGCGGCGCCGAGTCTCTCGATCGCGTCGGGCACCACCTCCGGAGGGATGGCGAGGTAGACCACCCGGTTGCCGGGGAGCCGCAGCTCTGCTTCGAGGTCGACGATGCGCTTGGCGAGGCCCTCGTAGCCGCGGTCGCGCCCGACCGGTTCGTAGAACACATGGCGACCGGTCCACTCGACGGCGGGTGCCCGCCCGACGCCGGAGGCGGTGAGCGCCTCTACGGCGCGATCGCGGAAGCCCTCGTCGCCCAGGACGGACGTCGCCGCGCCCAGCACGATGGAAGCTCCGGGGTCGTGGTGCATCAGGTCGTAGAGCGCGGGAAGCAATTTTCGAGAAGTGAGGTCGCCGGTTGCGCCGATGACGACGAACAGGTGGCGTTCCATGGTCATCGGGTGGG
>JAUYIV010000215.1 GCA_030688105.1 Actinomycetota bacterium
GTGACAAGCTGGTGGTTGGTTGGCACGAGCCTCACGCTGTCGACATCTCGTCCCGGGAGGCAACGTCTCTGGGACACGCGACGATCTTCCTGCCCGCAGCCGAGCCGGATCGGGTCTGGCTCATCAACTATCCATTCGGTCGGATAGGCGGCGGTGCTCCGCTGGTGTGGCAGGTGGACATGGCCGGTAACACGCTGACCGAGCCGGTCACGAAGACGCCTGGAAGCGGGCACCCGCTGATTGGGATCCCGGGTGGCCTGGTCCTCCAGAGGGCCGGGGCAGGATTGAGCCTGTGGAACCATGAGACCGAGGAGACCACCGTACTGGAGGCTGACGGTACGGGCTTCGTTCACGATGTCAGCGGCGACTAGCTGATCGGGTGCGGCGGCGACTGCACGACCCTCGCCATGACCAACACGTCGACCCTGGTGACCATGGAGTACGAACTGCCGGCGGGATACGACGAATTCCAGGGTCAGTCGAGTCGGATGTCCCCCAACGCCCGGTATCTCGCAGCGCTCCTCGGCCTGGCCGAAACCTACGAGGGTGAAGCCATCTGGATACTGGACCGAGACACCGGCAACATCACCGTCGTCTCCGATCCCGAGACCCATGTCGACTATCTGGCATGGGCACCCGACGGCGACCAGCTGTTCGCCACATCGTGGTCGTACGGCGGTACCCGGACAGTCGTCTGGAGGTATCAGATCTCCGATGGGGAGTTCACCGCAGTGGTCCTGCCCTTTGGCGGAGCGCTCAGCCCCGTCGTCGTCGACGCCTCGGCCGCCGACGCCTACATCGGCGCCGACATGGTGGACCCCTCCCAGTGTCGAGCCCCCGGCGTGCAGCCCAGCGGCCGAACGGGAATCTGCACCTTCGGCCTGTAGCAGGAGGCCCGGGGCAGCCCCCTCAGCCAGCGCACGTAGGTGTCATCCGAGGCGGTGTGCAGTCCAACCACAGGCCGAATCAATGGAGATAAGCGGCCGTTGAGGTGTGTTCATCAGAGGAAGGGCCACCCCCTCAGCCAGCGTACGTAATTGCCATCCGGGGGGGTCCGCCAGGTGGTGGGCCGGGCAGGACCAGCCAAAGGCTCCGGGTCAGCGCTCGACGACGCCGAGGAGCCTGCCTTCGTCGTCGACGACGGGCACGGGAGAGACGAACTCCTCCAACTCGTGGACGGCGTCGATCGAATCCTCCGGCGAGACGAACACCGACTCCCGAGTCACCGATCCCACGGTCGCCTTGGGGTCGGCGGACTCCAGATCAGCACGTTTGACCACACCCACCAGCACGCCGTCGACTGCGACCGGAGCGGCCGCATGCCTAAGCAGGCGGAGCGCATCGGACACGAGGAGCCCGGTTCCGAACGGTTCGGGTTCGATCATCTCCTGGAACACCCGGCGCGGTGCGTTGCGCACCACGATCGCCCCCGCGGGCGAGCCGACGACCAGCTTCCGGCCCGGCCCGAAGAACTGCCGCTGCAGCCAGGAGCCTCCCGGGGCCCCGACGACAAGGAGAGTGCCCTCGGCGAACGTGCCCACCAGGGCTCGCGCACTGTCCGCCCTGACCAGCTTCGAAGGGAGGTCCGGCACCAGGGCCGAGATCGCGGCGAGCAGTGCATCGACCGAGCCGTCGTGGTCGGGGTCGGGCGACGCCGAGACGAGAGCCCCTTCCACGCCGAGGGTTTCGCTGAGCCGCGATGCCACGTGCGCCGCCAGGGCGGAGTGAGGACCGCCACCGATGGCGGCGACCACCGACCGGACCAAGCCCGGTTTGAAGCCATTTGGCACCACCGTGCCGACGAGGTCGAACGAGCTCAGCTTGCGGGCAACGAGCAGGTCGACCCGCCCGGTGATGCATGCCCGCTTGAGGTCGCCCTCGACCGGGTTCGCCTCCCCCGCCGCCAGGAGCGATGCCAGCTCGGCACACCCGGCGCCCCGGGTCCAGACCACCGACCAGCGGCCGCCATTCATCGCAGCCGCACCAGATTCATGAGACTCACTGCCTTCCCCTCATCGGAAGTCGAAGCGCCCGCAGGGCGATGACGGAGATCGACCGGTTGCACCAGGGCGCGACGCTACTCGCTCCACCGTAAAAGGCCAGGAGGGTCACCGGATCGCCGCCCTGCCCTTCTCCAGGATCGCCGCGAAGGCCGCCTCGTCGACGATCGGGACACCGAGCACCTCCGCCTTCTGGATCTTGGCTTCGCCCGGCGCCTCCCCGGCGACCACCGCATCGGTCTTCGACGACACGGAGGACGTCACCTTGCCGCCGCGGTCCTCCACGGCGACCTTGGCCCCGTCGCGGGAGAAACCCTCGAGCGTGCCGGTGACGACGAGGGTGACACCAGACAGCAGGCCGGCGTCCACGCCTTCGGGCTCGGGGTCCGATGTCCGAACATCCGCGTCGCGCAGCTTCTGAACCAGCACGCGGTTCGCCGGGTCCTCCGACCACTCGCGCACGGATCGGGCGATCTCGGGTCCGATGCCTTCGATCGCCGAGAGCTCCGACTCCGACGCCGACATCAGGGCCTCGAGACTGCGGAAGCGGCGCGCCAGCACCCGGGCGACCGTCCAGCCGATCAGGGGGATGCCGAGTGCGGTGATGAGGCGTCCCAGTGGCCGGTCGCGCGCCGCATCGATCGCCGACATGAGGTTGGAAACCGAGGTCTCCCCCCAGCCGTCCCGCTCGAGGAGCAGGGCCGGATCGAGTGTGAAGATGTCCGCCGGGTCGCGGATGGCGCCCTCGTCCATGAGCATTCCGATCGTCTTGTAGCCGAGGTGCTCGATGTCCATCCCGCCCCGGGAAGCGAAATGGGTCAGATACTCGGAGAGGCGGCTCGGGCACTCGAACCCCCCGGTGCACCGGGCGACGGCCTCCCCTGCCTTGCGTACGATCGGGTGGCCGCAGAAGGGGCACTTCTTGGGCATCTTCCAGATGCGCTCGTCCCCGGTGCGCAGCGACGGGACCGGCCCCACGACCTCGGGGATGACGTCGCCGGCTCGCCGGATGACCACGGTGTCCCCGATGCGGATGTCCTTGCGAGCGACCTCGTCCTGGTTGTGGAGCGTGGCGTTGGTGATCGTCGCCCCGCCGACGAACACCGGCTCGAGCACGGCGTACGGGGTGGCCGCCCCGGTTCGGCCGATGTTGATCCGGATTTCGCGCAGCCGGGTGGTCTGTTCCTCCGGAGGGAACTTGTAGGCGATCGCCCAGCGGGGGCTCTTTGCGGTGAAGCCCAGTTCTGCCTGCTCGGCGAGGGAGTCCACCTTCACCACCACCCCGTCGGTCTGGTATCCGAGATCGTGGCGATGCTTCTCGGCATCCCCGACATAGGCGACCACGGCGGCGAGGTCCGCAGAGTGCTGGGCGCGCGGGTTGACCGGGAACCCGGCCTGGACGAGCCAATCGAGGCTCTCGCTGTGGGTGGAGAACCGAAGACCCTCGACGCGGCCCACCTGGTAGACCCAGATGGCCATGCGGCGCGAAGCGGTCACCGCCGGATCCTTCTGGCGGACCGCACCGGCCGCGGCGTTCCTCGGGTTGACGAAGAGGCGCTGCCCCGCCTCCGCCTGCGCCTTGTTCAGTTCCTCGAAAGCAGGCTCCGGCATGTACACCTCACCGCGGACCTCCAGCACCGCCGGGGGATCGTCGACCAGCAGCTGGAGGGGTATCTGCGGGATCGTCCTCAGGTTCGCCGTGATGTCCTCGCCGGTGACGCCGTCGCCCCGCGTCGCCCCCCTCTCGTAGCGGCCCGCGCGATAGGTGAGGGACACCGCCAG
>JAUYIV010000239.1 GCA_030688105.1 Actinomycetota bacterium
GCACCGTCTTCGTGCGCTTTCCCAGATGCGCCATGTTCAGCCCTCCACCCTGAGACCCATGGAGCGGGCCGAACCCTCGATGATCCGCTCCGCGGCCTCGATGCTCGCGGCGTCAGGGAGCGGGTGCAGCAACTGGCTCGCGACTGGGGCGCGGCGCGGCACGGTTGGAAGATCTTCGAGTGCTCCGGCCACCCGGGTGGTCAGGAGACCGCCTTCGGGTTGCTCGGTACGGCCGCCACCCTGGCGGTGGTCGGCTTCACGCGAGAGAAGGTGTCGCTGCGGCTCTCCAACCTGATGGCCTTCGACGCCGACGCTTTCGGCACCTGGGGCTGCCCACCCCACCGATATCCCGAGGCGGTGGACCTGGTGGCGTCGGGAAAGGTCGAAGTGCTGCCCTTCACCCGCAAGATGCCCATGGAGGAGATCAACGCCGCGCTCGCCGAAGCCGGGGCGGGTGCCGATCCCCGCCGGATCATCCTGGTTCCCTGAAAGGAAAGACAACATGGAGTTTGTCAACCATGACCTGGCCCCCGAGAGGGACTTCACCGGGATCGGCTACGAGGAGCGCCGGGTCCTCGACTCCGCAGGCAGCCCGGTGGACGGCCTGCACGCCGTCTGGATCACCCTCGACAACCCCGCCCAGCTGAACTCCTATGACACGGAGGCGGTCAAGGAGGTGATCCTCGCCTTTCGGCGGGCGTCGGTGGATCGCGCCGCGGTGGCGGTGATCTTCACCGGGGCGGGCGACCGCGCCTTCTGCACCGGAGGCAACACCGCCGAGTACTCCGAGTACTACGCCGGGCGTCCCCTGGAGTACCGCCAGTACATGCGCCTGTTCAACGACATGGTCTCGGCGATCCTCTCCTGCGACAAGCCGGTGGTCAATCGGGTGAACGGCATGCGGATCGGGGGCGGGCAGGAGATCGGCATGGCCTGCGACTTCACCCTCGCCTCCGACCTGGCCCGCTTCGGGCAGGCCGGCCCGAAGCATGGGTCGGCGCCGGACGGCGGCTCCACCGATTTCCTCCACCTGTACGTGGGGTGGGCCAACGCGGTGGCCTCGTGTGCGCTGTGTGATCCGTGGAGTGCCCACGAGGCGCTGCGCCTCGGGCTCGTGAACGACATCTTCCCCGTCCTCAAGGTGGATGGTGAGTTCGTCCCCAACCCTCTCGTCGTCACCGACCGCTACCTGGACGACTGGGGCCGTCCCTGTCTGGGTCGCCCCAAGGAGGGTCAGGCACTGGCGGAGGGCAAGGCACTCCTGACCGAGGGTGCCATCGACTTCTCCCTGCTCGACGCCGGTGTCGACGAGATGCTCACCAAGCTGCTCTACACCATGCCCGATTGCACCATCAAGACCATCGAGTCACTCCGCAAGAAGAAGTTGGAGCATTGGGACGCCAACCGGGAGACCAACCGGGCCTGGCTCTCGCTCAACATGATGACCGAGGCAAAGGCCGGGTTTCAGGCCTTCCATCGCGGCTCCAAGGAGCAAGGCCGCGAGGTGGACTTCATCGAGCTGCGGCGCCGCATCGCCCGGGGCGAGAGTTGGGGCGACGAGCTGATCGAGGCCATCTCGCCCCAGTACCGGGGGCAGGCATGACCAGCGGTCACCTGCGCCACGAGGCCTCACTGGACGGCGCCATTCACACCCTGACCATGGACAAGCAGCCCGGCAACGTGGTCGACATCGCCTTGTGCCGCGAGCTGCTCGACGCTCTGGAGCGCGCCGCGGCGGCTCCCGAGGCGCGGGTGCTGGTGCTCCGCGGCGCAGGCAGGAGCTTCTGCTTCGGGGCCAGCATCGCGGAGCACCTCCCCGAGGAGGCTCCGGCGATGCTGCGAGCCATCGGGGCGGTGGTGCGGCTGCTGGTGGGGTTCCCCTACCCGACCGTGGCCGGGGTTCAGGGCCGCTGCCTCGGGGGCGGGCTGGATCTCGCCCTGTCGTGCGGCATCGTGATCGCCGAGGAGGACGCCATCCTCGGTGTCCCGGAGATCCGGCTCGGGGTGTTCCCCCCGCCGGTGACCGCGCTGCTGGCGGGGAGGGCGGCCGAAGACGTCATCCTGACGGGGCGTGACCTCACCGCCGACGAGGCGCAGCGACTCGGCATCGTCAATCGGGTGGTGGCAAAGGGCACCCTCGATGAGGCCATCGCCGAGTACACCCTCGCCTATTTCGTGCCCCGGTCCGCCGCCTCGCTGAGGGTCGCCACCAAAGCCGTCCGCGCCGGGCGGCGGGAGGAGGTGGAGCGGCGTCTGGCCGAGGCGGAGGCCCTCTACGTCGACGAGCTGCTGGCGTTGCGCGACGGGTCGGAGGGGATCCGCGCCTTCATCGAGAAGCGGCCTCCGGAGTGGAGCCACTCGTGAAGGCCGCGGGCAGAAGTGCCCTGGTCAGTGGCGGACAAGGCGGCATCGGACGCCCCACCGTGGCGGCGCTGGCGGCGGCCGACCACATCGTCGCCGTGGCCGACCTGGACGGGAGCACCGCCCCTCCGGGAGCGGCCGAGGCCATCGGCTGCGACCTGAGCGACCCGGCGGCCTGTGTCTCGGCGGTGGAGGTGGCCAAGACGGTGGCACGGGAGGTGGGCCGCTTCGGAATCAGGAGCAACGTGGTGGCCCCGGGGATGGTGCGCACTCCGATGACCGATGCCCTGCCGGAGGAGGTCAAGCAGCAAGCCCGCGACGACAGCTGCCTGGGGCGCCTCGCCGAGCCCAAGGACATCGCCTCGGTGATCGCCTTCCTGGCCTCACCGCAGGCCGGACACATCACCGGTCAGGTGATCCGGGTGGACGGGGGCCAGTATCTCTGATCCCGGCCGGGCTCCCGAGGGCGAAGGCGCCCGGGTCGACGCCATCCTGGCGGGGGCGGCGCGCGCCTTTGCCGCCCAGGGCTATTCCGCCACCTCGATGCGGGAGGTCGCCCAGGCGACCGGGGCCAGCCTGGGGTCCATCTACCACCATTTCGGCAGCAAGGAGGGCCTGCTCCGGTCGATCATGACGACCAACTTCCGCCGGGTCCGTGCCACCCTCGAGGAGCGGCTCGCCGCGGTCGACGACCCCCGGAGGGCGATCGAGGTGTTCGTGGAGAACCATGTCGGGTTCTTCACGAGGGATCTGGACGCCATGAAGGTGATGTCGCACGAGCTGAGCACCCTCCACGGCCCCGCCGGCGAGGAGGTACGGGTGTTGCGCGACTCCTACACCGATCGCGCCCGCGGGTTCCTGCGGCGGCTGCGGCCCGACCTGGGACGCGACGAGCTGGAGGTGGCCACGCTGTGCTTCTTCGGGATGCTCAACTGGACCTACCGCTGGGTGCACTCCCTACCCAGCACCACCAGCCCGGCGGCATTGTCGCGGATGATGGCGACACTGTTCCTCGACGGCTTCGTGGTTCGCGACGACGACAGCCAATGAGCTGTCTGCCGAGTGACTCTTGCGGGAAGCGGGAAGCGGGAAGCGGGAAGCGGGAAGCCCCGTCAGCCGGTGCGCCGGGTGAACAGCGCCAGATAGGAGCGGCAGGCGCTCATCGAGCAGGTGGTGCAGGCCTCCCCGAAGCTGTCGGGATCGAGCTCGGTGATCCGGGTCTCGAACCCGAGGTCGCGATAGGCCTGCTCCAACTCCGCGATGCGGGCCTGGTCGGTCACCGTCCGGCGCAGCCAGCCCTCCGACTCCAGCCGGGGCGCATCGAGGATCATGATGCCGGCGGAGCAGTAGACCGGGGGCAGCTCGTCGCTCATGCCGGCACGCCAACCTCGGCCCGGATCTTCGCCAGCCGCCGGTGCCCCAGGATGGCGCACCCGAGGGCCGCCACGAACTGGACCATCTCGGGATCGGGGACGTTGACCTCGGCCTCGAGCGCCTCCCCGACCGAACGCCCCATGGTCTGGAAGCGGAGAATGCCCCCGATGAGCGTGTACTCGGGGGTGAGGCCGGCCCGCTTCATGAGCTGCACCGCCCGGCCGGTGAGCGACTCGATGGCGCCCTGCATGATGTCGGCTGGCGCCGTCCCCAGCGAGAGGTGGTTGATGACCTCCGACTCGGCGAAGACCGCACACACTCCCGAGATCGGGACCGGCTCCTTCGACGTGGACATGAGGGGGCCGATCTCCTCGACGCTGTAGCCCATGTAGCGGGCGGTCTTCTCGAGGAAGGCGCCGGTCCCGGCGGCACACTTGTCGTTGAGCCGGAAGGAGATCACCTTGGAGGTGTCGTCGATGCGGGTCGCCTTCATGGTCTGCCCGCCGATGTCGAGGATGGTGCGGGTGCCGGCGAAGAGCTGCACCGCCCCGCGGCTGGCGGCGGTCAGGTCGGTCACCAGGGTGTTCTTGAAGTCCACCTGATGGCGCCCGATCCCGGTGGCGATCACGTAGTCGACGTCGTCACGGCGCAGACCGGCCTCTGCCAGGGCCCGCTCGTAGGTGTCGATGGCGGTCTCGCGCAGCCGGAAACCGGTGGGTGCCGAGGCCTTGGCGAGGATGGACTCCGTGTCGTCCTGGAGGACGACCTTGGTGTAGGTCGATCCGACGTCGATCCCCGCGGTGATGGTCATGCCGACACCCCCGTCCCCTGCCTGGTGGGCGCCCGCCCGGCCACAACGTGATCATGGGCGAACAGGGCGGCGCCGAGGGCGCCCATGTAGTGGCTTTCCGCGCTGATGTTGAGCTTCTTCTCCAGCCGCTCCTCGAGCGCCTTGACCATCCCCTCGTTGAGAGACACCCCTCCGCTGAAGGTCACCTGGTCCTCGATCCCCACCCGTCGCATCAGCGCCACCGAACGGGAGGCGATCGACATGTGGACCCCCCACAGGATGTCTTCGATCTTCTTCCCCTTGCCGATCCAGGCGAGCACCTCGGACTCGGCGAAGACGGTGCAAGTGGTGCTGATCTTGGTGGGCTTCTCCGACCGCAACGAGACCGGGCCCAGCTCGCTCAGGGGCATGCCCAGGGCTGCGGCGGCGGCCCCCAGGAACCGACCGGTGCCGGCGGCGCATTTGTCGTTCATGCAGAAGTCGCTGATCTCGCCTTCTGGCGTCACCTTGATCGCCTTGGTGTCCTGACCACCCATGTCCAGCACGGTTCGGGTCTCGGGGAACATGTGCACGGCTCCACGGCCATGGCAGCTGATCTCGGTGACCTGGGTGTTGCCGAACGTGACCCGGTAGCGGCCATAGCCGGTGCCGACGACGTACTCGACCTCCCGCTCCTCGATGTCGTTCTCACGGAGCGCGGCGTTGTAGGTGTCCTCGGCTGCTCTGATGACGTTGGCCCCGGTGTCGACCAGGGCCCGCCCCACTATGTTGCGTGCCTCGTCGATGATGATCGCCTTGGTCTGGGTCGATCCGACGTCCACTCCTGCTGCATACGCCATTGCTGTTACCTCATGCTCTTGCTTCGGCGGCGGCGGACTGGCGGCGGCGCGACTCCAAGCCTTCGAAGAAGGCGTCGGCCCGGTTCTTCATCTGAGCTTCGGAGACCACGCGGCGATCCATCATGTCCGACTCGATGAACAGGCTGGGGATCCCGTGGTGCTCGGTGAGGTACCGGCGGCCGTCGGCCAGCCCGGTCGAGACGGTACGGCAGCTCTTGATGGGGTGATAGATGATCCCCTCGGCGCCGAACTCCTCGTACATGGTCGCCAGCACCTCGTTCTGGTGGAACATCGAATCCATGGCATCGCGCACGCTGACCAGCACCCCCTCGGCGAGACTGGCGAGCGGGTTGTCGAGGTCGTACTCGAAGCCCCGGTTGGCGCCCCCCGAGGCGAACCACAGATACGTGGAGTTCACGAAGGTGCCACCCCAGTCGGTGAAGAGCTCGTTGAAGCGGCGGAAGATCGGGTAGCACGGCACCCCGGCGAACAGCAGCCGGTACTTCTCCTCGGTGGCCGTGCCGATGCCCTGGTCGGCCTTGTACTCCATCTCCTCGACCAATCGCTCGAAGTAGCGGGCGCCGGCCTCCGTGCCCCGGAAGCCGTTCGCCACCCCGAGGTAGATGGTCCCGTCGGTGAGGGCGTTGAAGACCGCCGGCGTCGCCCGGTTGAGCTCCAGGATGCGGCTCCACGAGCGGCTCATGACGTTGGCGTGGTCCAGCACTTCGCGGAACTTGTCGATGTCGAACTTCTTGCCGGTGACCAGCTGGCAGACGCTGATGAGCTCCTTCAGCTGCACCTCGACGTAGGCGCGATCGGCCTCGAAGTCGGAGTCCCCGGACCACGTCTGGGTACCGGCCTGACGGGTGCCGGGAATGTCGATCGTGAACATCGGGGTGCCGTACATCCGTTCCCAGATCTCGGCCCACTTGATGTAGGTGTTGCAGGCGTTCGTCAGGACGGCCACGGCCGGTGGCGGCACGCGTCCGAGCGGATGCTCCCCGCCCCTCAGCTGCATCGCCACGTCGGCCTTCACGTAGCCGCAGATGTCGGGGCTGTAGCAGTAGTCCTCGGCCTCCGCCAGGTACTCTCCCGAGACCTTCTTCACGGCCATCTGCAGCGAATTGATC
>JAUYIV010000273.1 GCA_030688105.1 Actinomycetota bacterium
CGGGTGACGACGAGCGAAGGACGCGACAGCATCTCGAGGGACGTCGTAATGACCTCGATCGGCGGAATTCCGGGCCTCCTTCGAAGGGGAGTCTCGCTGGGGCGGGCCGCTTGTGCCAGGGGTTCGTTCAAGCGCTAACCGCTACCCGCTGCCCGCTTCCCGCAATATCCGCTGCCCGCTGCCGGTAGCCGCCTCATCCTGCCACCCCGATCTCGACCAGGACGGGCCGATGCGCCGACCCGAATGCCGGTCCGGTGCGGCGGTCTGCCGATCCGAGCCCTGTGGTGTGCAGCACGTGGTCGATGGGGATCATCAGCGCCCCCCACCCCTGCGGCCACGTCGGCTGGAGTCCCTTGCCCCGCAGTGTGTCCACCAGGCCCCCGCGCAGCCGGAGTGTCGAGTAGGCGTGCGACCAGGGGGTGGCATTGAGGTCGCCGACGACGACGACCTCTCCGGCTCTGGTCGCCACCCAGTCGGCGGCTCGAGCAATCAGCCCGTCGCGCGCCGATGCCCGCGACGGCGACGTCGGTGAGACGGGATGGATGCCGAGCACTGCGACGCGCTCGTCGCCGAGATCGACCTCCACCGCGGCCATCTCCCCGCCCAATTCGACGTCGAGCCGTCCCGGTCTCAGTTCGGGCCGGGCGAGCACGGTGACCCCGGCGAGCCGGCCCCGCGGCACCACCGACACGATCTGCAGCGGCAGACCGGCGCCTCGGATCGTGTCCTCCCACTCGAACGACGACTCGAAGATGAACACCACGTCGAGATCCTCGTGCGCAATGAACTCGGCGACCGCGGTCCGGTTGGGATTCGATATGCCGACATTGAAGGACATGATGCGGATGGTGGGCGAGCCGTCGGCGATGGGGGGCGGTGCATCCAGCAAATGGGGCACCAGCGAGACCAGCCCGATGAGGCCGACCGCCAAGGTGGTCCACCCGGGCACCCGGGCTCGGCCGGCGACCGCCACGAGACCGAGGAAGACCAGAACCACGGAGGCCTGAGGCCGGAAGTTTGCGGCGAGGTCGAACACCCAGAACAACGAGCCAAGAAACGAGAGGACCAACAGCGTGGCGATCACGACGCCCGCCCATCCCACGCCGAGGGCGAATGCGCGCCAGACGCGCCTGACGGTCAACCGCCCTCCGGAGGTCAGCCCAAGCCTCCGGCTCTGACGATCAGCCCTCGATAGAACGCAACCGCGCCGGCAGCATCGGAGATGCGAACTCGCTCGGCCGTGCCGTGGACCCTCGACATGTCGTCGGGCGTCACGGTGAACGGGGCGAAACGATACACGTCGTCGGCAATCGGCCGGAAGAACCGCGAGTCGGTCGCCCCGAGCAGGATCCACGGCGCCAACGCCACGCCGGGGAACACCTCATCGATGGTCGCGGCCACGGCAGCGAACCCGGCGGAGACGGTGGAGGACAGTGGTGGAGGGTCGGCAGCCACCCCACCGAACCCCCTCGACGTGACCCGTACCTCGTCGCCGACCGTGGAGAGTACGTGGTCGAGGACCCCGGCGACCGTGTCTCCCGGGAGGATCCGGAAGTTGACGACCGCTCTCGCTTCCTGGGGGAGAACGTTCGACTTGACTCCGCCCGAGATCATCGTGACCGCTGCCGTCGTGCGGATGAGGGCCGAGGTCATCGGCGACGCCGAGAGCCTCCGCTCGACGACCGGGCGGAAGCGGTCGGGGTTGCGCAGCAGGGTGGCTCTCGGCCCTCGCATCACCGATGCCAGAGCGCGGAGGAAGGGCCGCTGGACGTCGATCCGGGCGGGCATGGGGTGGTCCTCGATCTGCTTGATCGCGGCGGCGACCCGGCCGATCGCGGTGTGCCGGGGGGGCGCCGAGCTGTGGCCACCCTCGCCGCGAGCCGCGATCTCGACGTCGAGCGACGCCTTCTCACCGATCCCCACCAGGGCGAGCGGCGCGGTCACCCCGGGAAGGAGGTCCTCGGCGACGGCCCCTCCCTCGTCGAGCACGAACGAGAACCGCACGCCCCTGGCGCCGAGCAGGTCGGCGGCCGCCACCGCCCCGCGGCCCCCCGACTCCTCGTCGTGCCCCAGGAACAGATAGATCGTCGGGACGGGTGCAAAGTCCTCACCAAGCAAGGCTTCGACCGCCTGGAGCAGTGCAATGAGCGGGCCCTTGTCGTCGAGGGCGCCCCGGCCCCAGAGATGGTCCCCATCAATGGCGCCCGCGAACGGCCCCTGGTCCCAGCCATCCTCGGTGCCCGGCTCGACCGGGACCACATCCTGATGAGCCATCAACAGGAAGGGTGCGGCATCGGGATCCGTACCCGGCCATCGGTAGAGCAATGAGTGGCCCTCGATCACCTCGCGCTCGAGGCGGGTGTGCACCAGCGGGTACTCCCTTGCGAGGAACCCGTGGAACTCGTCGAACACGGCCGCGTCGTATCCGGTGTCGCTGGAGACCGTCGGGATCCGGATCGCCCGGGAGAGAGCGTCGAGGAACGCCTCCCCGGCGGCATCGGGCGGAGTCGCCACCCGCTCCACTGGAGGCTCGCCGTCGGCCTTCGACCAGCGACGCCGCAGCGCCGCTGCCGCAGCCGCTCCCAACCCGGCGCCGGCCATGAACCCGACCTTCTTGCGGGAAGACATGGAGGGGGATGGTACGGGAACGGTTCAGATTCATCCTCTGGAGCCGACGCCGGCTGCTTCTTTCCCGGCTTCGGGCACGTCAAAAGGAAGCCATCGGATCGAGGGTTTCGGCGGGAGCCGGTGTCGGGCCCCCCCTCATCTCCCCAGCAGTTCATCGGCGACCCGTCTCGCCAGCCACGGGGCGATCGAGTACTTCCCGGTGTCTATCGAGATGTATGAGCCTTCGCGGACCACCTGGATTCGATCACGGCGATGAAGGGTTGCGTGGCGGTCAGCCAGCGAACCCTCGCCGATCGCGTACACCCAGCCCCCCTCGAGCCGAATCTCAGGGCGGGCATCGCGAAGCGCTCCGAGCGAGGGGATCGCTCGGGTGATCCCATCGAGCGTGGCTTCGACGATCGCGGCCCGGGCTGGCTCGGAGAGCGCCGGGACGTCCGGCGGAGCCAGCCGGCTTCCCTCGATGAGGAGACCTGCGGGGTACCAGGACACGTAGACATCTCTTGGCCCGTAGGCCTTGACGTCCCCGAAGGGCCCGACCACCAGCACAAAGCTCGGAATCGACACTGCATCCTGCGTGGTCGCGAACAACGACACTCGGTAGCGGTGTGTCCAGGCCGCACAAGGCAGGATCCCGAAACTGGCGTCTATCGCGGGTCTCCCCTCCCAAAGGGCATTGATGACGAGATCGAAAGGGCCCTCGATCCCTCTTTCCGTTTCCACCAAGAGCGGACCGGACGGGGATGGTCCACCGAGGCGCACTGCGGTGACACGAGTGCCCATCACCAATTGGATCCGCGCCTCGGCCCGGAGGGCGTCGACGAAACGCTCGGATACCGGCACCGTCGACACGGAGCGCTCGGGAACGCGAACACCTGCGACGACGATCTCGCTCTCGAAATCCGCGGCGATCTCATCGCGCCCCAGGGTCCTGGGCCGGACTTTGGTGAGGTCGACGAAATAGTCCGGCGCGTCGGGGTGGGAGTCGACCAGGTCGGCCACCCTCTCGACGTAGGCGGCGAACTCGTCGGCGGGCACCACCGAGTCACGGTGGACGAGGTAGGTGTCGTTCTGCGGCGTCGCCAGATCGTCGATCGGGCAACCGATCAGTTCCTCAGTCAGGCGCTTGAACGCCAGGCCGCCAGGGATCAGACCACACGCGCTCCGCAGCGACGTGTCGGCCGAGTAGAGATATCCGAGGTGGATCTTCCCCTCGTTCCATCTGCTCGTCCGGGAGAACGGTGCCTCGGCGGCGTCGAACACGGCGACCCTGGCACCGCCTCTGGCCAGGAAGAGGGCGGTCGACGACCCGAGGATGCCCGACCCGAGCACTGCCACCGAGGACGCCACTCAATCATCCTGCGACAGGCCGGGGAAGGTGAGCGAAGGATCGAGCGCTCTCGCCCTCTCGGCAAGGGTGCCCGCCTCCTCCCTGTAGCCCTGCTTCAGCCGCACGAGCGCAAGGTTGCCCAGGGCCCGGGCGTTCAGGGGGTCGAGGTCGACCGCCGTCTGCAACTTGCGCGCCGCGCCGTCGAGCTGGTCACGGCGGTGCTCGTGGCGCCCCTCCAGGAAAAGGAGGTGGGCCTGAGCGCGACGAATCCACGATCCGATCTCGGCATCTCGGGCGCCGGCCTCTTCCGGCATGCTGATCACCGCGAAGGCGTCGGAGACCACCGTGGGATCGACGAGCTCGTGACAACCCAGCCGATCCTCCTGGCGCCGGGTGACCGTGATCATGTTCAGGTAGAGGGCATAGCGCATGAGTTCCTTCTCACCTTCGGTGGCGTCCGCCGCCTCGATGATCGCCAGGCTCACCTCCGCCTGCCGGCGCTGGCCCTCGATGACCCGAGACAAGGTTGGCGGCAACCACGACCCGGTCAGGCTGCCCGGGCGATGCCAGCGCCGGTAGAGCACCTCAGGGATCGCCAGGGCTGGGCCGGCGGCCACGAGCCTCATGGTGAAGGGCCAGGCCCGCCACGGGCCCTCTCCGGCAATGATCGGGAAGCGAAGACCCGCGTCGGTCACCGCACGTCGGATCATGCTGCGCAGAGGCGTTCCGGTCTCCGGGCCGATCAAGAAGGTCAGAATTCGTGTGGTGTCGGACCCTTCGTAGCTCTGCGCAGGCAACACCCCGGACAAGTCTCCGAACCGCTCCAGATCACAATGAGCGCTCACGGCATCCGGTCGCGCGACCAACGCCTGCACGAGAACCTCGGAGTATCGGGGATCGATGATGTCGTCGTGGAAGTACAGGAATCCAAAATCGGTCTCGACCCTGTCCAGCAGGGTGTTGGCGTTACCGGCCCATCCCAGCCTCTCGGTCTGTGAGATCACCTCGATGCGACGGTCGTCGCGGGCATGCTCGCGGCAGATCTCCTCGGTGGCATCTTCGCTCAGATCGATCGACACCCTGATCACGAGATCGGTCAAGGTCTGGTTGCGAGCGCACTGCAGGGTCCTGTCGATGAAGCCCTCGGACTGCCAAGCTGGGATCGAGATGGTGACGAGGTTGCCGCTCACGGTTCTATGCCCCGGGCAGGGCACCCCCGCCGGGAACAGTCGCCGCCATCATCGATCACAGTACGAGTCCTGGTCGTAGGGCTCGCTGGCCACCACGAGGAGTGCGGCATCCGCCGTCAGGTATGTCTGGCTCGACCACACCCCCGCCGGGACCAACAGCCCGGCCGTGGAGTCATCGAGGACCACCTCGTCGGGGGCGCCGTCGTGCATCAGTTCCACCAGGATCTCGCCCGACACTCGCACGAGCAATTGGACCCCTGTTCGGTGGGCATGACCACCCCGGGTGGTGCCAGGGGGTACTCCGCAGATGATGAAGACCCGTTTGGGCTCGAATGGCAACGCGCGGAGATCGATGGGCAGTAGAGAACCTTGATCCTCCACGACCGGTTGGAGTTCGACCCAGGCCAACTCACCGAGATCGCCGGTTCGGGCACCCGTCATCCCAGGCAGCATAAGCACCGGACGGGGAGACCATCCGCGGAGGGCGGGCGGTGCCGCCTTCCTTCAGATCATCCGCTACATCCTGTAGTAGACGATCGCCCCATAGATGCTCAGGTCGGCGCTGAATTCCCACAACGTACAACTCAGCCAGTAGGCGTATCTGAGGTTGTCGACCAGCGGATTGTCGATGGTGCTGTCGATCAGCTCTGCGGTCCCAGGTGTCCCAACTCCGGAGGTTTCAGCCGATGCCAGGGTTATGACGTTCGTGATGCCGAAGTTGAAGGTGCCACCGGTGAGATCGACCCGGCGCATGCTACAGGGGACCCCTTGGAAGCCATGGTTGTCCCTGACCGTGAACCGCACCGATGTGATCGTCGACCCGGGGGGGAGCATTACCGCACACGAGAAGGACCCCGAACCCAGGAGTTGGCTGTTCACGAGGGTGAACTCGAATCCGTCGTCGTCGACCTGGAAGCCGCTCGCCGGGCAGCTGGTGGCACCGGTGACCGGGAAGGTGTCGGCGGAGATGGCGGCGGCGGTGGCGTACCGGTTGGACCCGGCGATCCGTCTCACCGGCCCCGTGGTGTAACCGGCGAGCTGGGCCTCCACCGCAGCCGAGACCACCGCGGGCCCACCGACGATCACGATCATCTTCGGGTTGAGCCGCACCAGCTCGTCGATGGTGGGGCCGGGGATGGCGTCCTTCTGCACCAGTAGGATCGGCCCCCCACCCCCGGTGGCGGGCCCCGCCGCCAGGGCATCGGGAAAGTTTTCCCCGGTGGCGATGTAGACGACGTCGACCAGCTGGGCGCCACCGGCGCGTGACATCACCGCATTGCTCACGACAAGGACGGCCACGAGGGAAACGGTCACCAACAGGGACACGGGACGATTGGACATCACACACCTCCTACGAGTCGTGCAGAGTCGGCACTGAACAAGGTACGCCCCCGACGGCCCGGCGGTGGCCCTCAAGACCGATAGTCTCGCCGCGTGGCCGCGACCGAGACGCATGTCGACGCCGCCGGACGGCAGGTCCGGCTGTCGAGTCCCGACAAGGTGCTCTTCCCCGAGCGGGGCTGGACCAAGCTCGACCTGGTCAGGCATTACCTGATGTGCGCCCAAGGCGCGGTACGCGGCCTGTACCACCGGCCCACGTCGCTGAAGCGCTGGCCCGGCGGAGTGACCGAGGACTTCTTCTTCACCAAGCGGGCGCCGAACACGATCACGCACTCACACGCGGTCCGCTTTCCGTCGGCCCGCCCGGGCAACATGCCCTACGTCGAAGACGTCGCCGACATCGTCGAGCAGGTACAGCTCGGCGTGATCGACCTCAACCCGTGGAACGCCCGCATCGAGGACCTGGATCGTCCCGACGAGTTGCGGATCGACCTCGACCCCACCGACGGATTCGACTTCGAGCACTGTCGGGAGGTGGCGGCGGCGACGCATGACCTGCTGGAGGAGAAGGGTCTCGTCGGATGGCCGAAGACCTCGGGCTCTCGCGGCATCCACGTGTACGTGCGGCTACGCCCCGAGTGGGACTTCTTCGAGGTGAGACGCGCCGGGCTGGCGTTGGCCAGGGAGTTGGAGCGGAGGATCGACCTGGCGACGACGGCGTGGTGGAAGGAGGAGCGGTCGGGGGTGTTCATCGACTTCAACCAGAACGCCCGCGACAAGACGATCGCCTCCGCCTATTCGGTTCGCCAGACCGGGCTGGTGTCGACCCCGTTTCAGTGGGATGAGCTCGACTCGATCGACCCGGGAGCGATGACGCTCGACGCCTTCCCGGACCGGTGGAAGCAGGCCGGGGACATCACCGCGGGGATCGGCGAAGCAGCCGGCGATCTCTCGCCGCTGCTCGAGATGGTGGCCGAAGACGAGGAGCGCGGTCTCGGCGACGCGCCCTGGCCGCCTCATTACCCCAAGATGCCCGGCGAGCCGCCGCGGGTTCAGCCCAGCAAGCGGAAGATGGAGGGGTAAGAGGCTGCCGGGCTGCCGGCTGGCGGCAAGAGTGCCGCTGCCCGCTGCCCGCTGCCCACAAGAAGGATCCCTGTCCACTGCTGATCGGCTACCGGCTACCGGCTGCCGGCAAGAGTCCCACTGCCCGCTGCCCGCTACCCGCAAGAAGGATCCCTGCCCACTGCTGATCGGCTACCGGCTGC
>JAUYIV010000274.1 GCA_030688105.1 Actinomycetota bacterium
GGAACGCAGCACCCGCTCGAGGATGGTCTGCGAGAACGACATGTCGTTGATGTTCTCGAGCGGGATCTCCTTTCCCTTCCTCGAAAGGATCCCGCTGCGGCGGATGAGCCGCTCGTTCGTCAGCACGTAATGGGTGAACCACCAGCCGATGAATGGGTACAGGCCCAAGCGGAGGAAGAGGACGGCGACGACCCCGGTGACCACCCAGTCGAACGTGCTGTCGTCGGGGGGATAGACCCAGGTGACGATGACGCCGGCGACGAAGAGCAGCGTCCAGGAGAATGGGACGGCCAGTAACCGCCAGTGGGGGCGGAACTCGCGGATCACGGACTCGCCTTCGGTGAGGAATCTCTCGGGGTAGGACATGGCCGAAAGGGTAGGCGCGCTCCGAGGGCCACGGCGGGTCCGGACACCGGAAAGCCGACAGGTAACACGACTCGAGCGGCCGGACTCGTGCAGCACGGCACTTACTCGGAGAGGAGGATTCCGCCCCAATCTGCGGGATCGACGTCGGCGACACGCCTCGGCCGGGGGTTGCCATGGGCCGGTCGTAGGAGGGAACGCGGAAAACCCCGAGGGAGTCTTGGCCGAAGCCTCCACCCTCTCGGGGTTGTTCCGATCGAAGCGTTCCTTGCGAACCGCTCCTGTCTTTGACCTCGGACCGAAGCCCGGTGTCGAAGCTGGCCCGGCGACCGCATCGAGCCTTTCGGCCGATGCGACCCTCCCGAAGGAGCAAGGTCGGTAGCCGCCTCCGGCCGTTACCGGCCTTTGGCGTCCCCGGATCGCTCCGGTGACAGTTCGAACAATACGAGGTCGCTGCCGTCCGGGTCAAGTCGGATCGCTACCTGTTTTTCGCGCTCCTGGGGGAGTTTTCGCGGGGATTCCAGAATGCCCGCCGAAAGGACCCGTGCCCGAGGCCCGCCACGGCGGTGCGATCTGCCCGCGGACGGCCTTCGGAGGTAGAGTCCCCGCATGCCCTATGCGGCCGTACTCCGTCGGCCGGGGCGGATCACCGTCATCGGCTGGGTGCTTCTGATCCTCGTCGTCCTGCTCCTCATACACGGCGTGGCGATGGGGGCTCACCATGTCGATGGGTCGGGATGCGCCACCTGCGTCGTGGCGCTGCTCGCCATCATGGTTGCCCTCGCCATCGTCGACACCTCGGCGGCGATCCACCCGGTTCCCCCTCTGGCATTTCCAACGATGCACCAGCTACGCCATCCCGACGCGTTGCGCTCGAGACACCCGCCGAACGACGGAACGGTCTTGAGGCTCTGATCTGCTCCTTTCTCGCAAACGATCGAATCGTTTCAGAAAGGAGACAGATCCAGTGAGATTCCGAACCTTCGCGGTGATGCTCGCTGCGATCGTGCTCGTCGGCCCCGCGTGCGGCGACGATGACGCGACCGCAGAAGACGACGGCACCCGCACGATCGAGCTGACCGATTTCCAATTCTCGCCCGACCTGGCGGCCGTCTCGGCAGGCCAGACGGTCGAGTTCATCGTCACCAACCACGGTGCCGTGGAGCACGAGTTCCGCGTCACGACTCAGCGCGGGATCGACGACCACATCGCGGGCGGTCACCAGGAGCACCTGGGCGACGACGACATGCACGACGACGACATGGGCGACATGGGCGACGACATGGGCGACATGGACGACGACGACATGGGCGGAGACGACATCGGCGGAGACGACATCGGCGAGATGCCGAAGCTGGTCATCCCGCCCGGCGAGACGATGACGCTCACCGTCACGATGCCCGACGATCCAACTACGTACACCCGCTTCGTATGCCTGATCCCGGGGCACTACGAGGCAGGGATGGTGGGCGAAATCGTCTACTCGGGCTGAGCCCGACTTAAGGCGCGTCCGGGGGCTCGACGGAGCCCCCGGGCCGCCCGCCGCCGGATGGCAGCCACCGCCCCCGGTGCAGCCAACGATGGCGCCCTCCGGCCGATGGCGCGCTCCGGCCGATGGCCGAGGGCTGAGGGCGGCCGTGCGAAGCGAGGCCAGAAAGGCGGAACCCCGAGAACGCTTTGGCCGAAGCCGCAGCCCTCTCGGGGCTCCATGTCCCCCCGTCGAGCGAACCCTTGCGGGCCGCTCCCCGGGGGGAACCGGAAGGTGTTGCCACCGACCGGCACCCTCCTGCTGAACCGAAGCCCAGCGGGTAGGCCGTGGCCCCGGTGGCGCCGAAGTGAGCCCGAAGGCCCTATCCGGCGACCCCTTGCGGGGTGTTCCCCGGGGCCGCCTCCCTGAGTTCCTTTCGGTTCCTGGGGAGGAAGCGACACCATACGACCCGGTTCGCATTCGGGTCAAGCGAAACCGGTACCTGGTTTTCGCGTTCCAGGCGGCGTTTTCGCGCGGGGTTGCGGCCGGCTGACCGCCCCTAACCTGCCGGTCGGCGCATGCACCGGCTCCTCACTCCCCGCTTCGCGATCGCATGGATGGTCAGTCTGTTCTCCGGGCTGGCGTTCTTCCTGTTCGTCCATTTCCCGCGCTTCCTGGAAGACCTCGGGGCAAGCGAGGCGCAGATCGGCCTGATCATTGGTTCGACCGCCCTGAGCGCAATCGCGGTGAGGCCCCAATTGGGCCGGGAGCTCGACCGCCGGGGCCGTCGCCCGATTCTCCTCCTCGGAGGCGCCGCCAACTCGGCGGTGCTCGCCCTCTACCTCACCGTCGAGTCTCTGGGCCCGTGGCTCTTCATGATCCGGATCCTCCATGGATTCGGCGTGGCCCTGGCGTTCACCGCCATCTTCACCTACGCCGCCGACCTCGTGCCCGAGTCGAAGCGCACTCAAGGTCTGGCCCTGTTCGGGGTGTCGGGGCTGCTTCCGGTCGCCCTGGGCGGGATCATCGGTGATTTCGTGCTCGGCCACTGGGGCTTCGACGGGCTCTTCCTCGCCTCGCTCGCCTTTGGGCTCTCCGGGCTGGGGCTCTCGACCTTCCTGCCGGAGTCGTCCACCCCCGCAGGTCGAAGGAGCCAGGTGTCGTTCGTCCGCCCGCTGCTGCAACGCGACCTCCTGCCGCTGTGGTGGCTCAGCCTGGTCTTCGCTCTGTCGCTCAACGCCTACTTCACCTTCCTGCGCACGTTCGTCGACCAATCCGGGATCGGGTCGGTCAGTGGTTTCTTCGCCGCGTATGCCGGCACCGCGATGCTGCTGCGAGTCGTCGGGGGATGGGTTCCGGACAGGGTCGGAGCCAAGCGCGTCCTCTACCCGGCGATGGTGGTGTTCGCCGCCGGCTTCGTCGTGCTCTCCACCGCATCGACGGGATCCTCGATCATGATCGCGGGCGCCCTCTGCGGAACCGGTCACGCCTACGCCTTCCCGATCCTGTACGCACTCTCCTTCGGCCGGGCGGGGAGGACGGACCGCGGGTCCGCCTCGGCGATCTTCACCGGGCTGTTCGACCTGGGGACCCTGGTGGGCGGCCCGCTGCTGGGAGCGCTCGTCACCTGGTTCGGATATTCGTCGATGTTCCTCGCCGCGGCCGCGTGGGTCGTGGCCGGCTCGTTCCTCTTCAGCCTGTGGGAGGGTGACATCGGCCATCGCAGGCAGGCGAGAACTACACCCGTGTCACTCGGGTGACGTATAGTCCCCGGACATGGGACTGGAGACATTGAGCCCGAGCCGGGCGAGCGATTTCAAGACCTGCCCTCAGCTCTTCAAGTTCCGGGCGATCGATCGGCTGCCCGAACCCACCACCGTGTATCAGGCCCGGGGCACCACCGCCCATCTGGCCCTGCAGCGGCTCTTCGACCTTCCGGCCGAAGGCCGAACCCCCGAGGTCCTCTTCGACCTGTTTCGCGCCGCCTGGGCCGAGGTCCGGATCGAGGAGTTCGAGGGTCTGTTCGAGACCGTCGAGGAAGAGCGGGCATGGGGCATCGAGAGTCTCGAGTTGCTCGCCAACTACTTCTCTATCGAGGACCCCACCTCATTCGATCCCCTCGACCGCGAGCTCGACATGCTCGAGGACCTCGAAGGCATCACCATCCGTGGGATCCTCGATCGCATCGAGGAGGCCCCAGACGGGCGGCTCGTCATCACCGACTACAAGACCGGGAAGGCGCCGCCGGAGCGGTACGCCCTGCCTGCCTTCTTCGCCCTGAAAATCTACGCCCTGCTGATCCGCCGCCGACTGGGGAGGACCCCCGCGGAGATCCAGCTGATCTACCTCAATGGGCCGACCGTCTACCGGATCCCGGTCAACGATGCGCAGCTGGACGCCATGGACCGCCAGCTCCGCGCCCTTTGGTCGGCGATCGACAAGGCGATCGACCAGGAGCGGTTCCCCCCGCGGGTGAGCCGACTCTGCGACTGGTGCTCCTTCCAATCGATCTGCCCGGCATGGGCGGACACCGAAGTCGCCGCGGGAGCACTGGCGGCGGTGTCGGGATAGCCGAGCTTCGCTCGGCTCGCAATGCGCAATTCGCAACTCGCAATTCGACAGAACGCGTCCGTCGTATCGCGTATTGCGCCGAGCGGCGCATCCTCGCGATCCGAGATGCCATCAGAGACGCGCAACACCCCAGCCGCGGGACTGGCACGTCGCGGGCCGGGCGCAGCCCGGCCTAAGGGAACACTCCTCTGGCCAGTTTGGCGTCGGCCACCTTGCGTATCCCCCTGATCAAGGCGGCGGTGCGCAGGTCGGTCTCGTGTTTCGTGGCCACGGACAGCACCTCGTCGAAGGCCCGGCTCATGATCTCGCGCAACCGCCCCACGATCTCCGACTCCGACCAGAAGTAGTTCTGGAGATCTTGGACCCACTCGAAGTACGACACGGTCACACCGCCGGCGTTGGCGAGGATGTCCGGGACCACGAGCACCCCGCGCTCGTTGAGAATTTCGTCGGCGGCGAGAGTCGTCGGCCCGTTGGCCCCTTCCATGATGATCTTGGCCTTGATGTCCCCGGCGTTGTCCCCGGTGACCACGCCCCCGGTCGCACATGGCATGAGCACGTCGCAGTCGATCGTGAGCAGCTCCGCGTTGGTGATGCGGTCGCCGCCCCCGGTGAACCCTTCGAGGGTCCGGTGCTTGTCCACATAGGCCATGGCGTCTTCGACGTCGAGGCCCTTGCCGTTGTGGACCCCGCCCGAGATGTCGGAGATGGCGACCACCCTGGTCCCGAGCTGCTGGGCCGCCAGCGCGGCGTACCGGCCGACATTCCCGAAACCGTGCACCGACACGCACGCCCCGTCGAGGTCCATGCCGGCCTGCTGAGCCGCCATGGGAAGAAGGCTGACCAGGCCACGGCCGGTCGCCTCGCGCCGCGCCACCGATCCGCCGAGCGCGGGCGGCTTGCCCGTGACCACCGCCGGCTCAGAGTGCCCCACCTGCTGGCTATAGGTGTCCATGATCCAGGCCATCACCTGCTCGTCGGTGCCCATGTCCGGCGCGGGGATATCCTTGTTGGGGCCGATGAAGTTGATGATCTCGGCGGTGTACCGCCGGGTGACCCGCTGCGTCTCGGACCGACTGAGGGCGAGCGGGTCGACCCTGACCCCTCCCTTGGCACCGCCGAATGGAAGCCCGACGATGGCGCACTTCCACGTCATCAGCATCGCCAGGGCGGCGACCTCTCCGAGGTTCACATCAGGGGCATATCGGATACCGCCCTTGGTGGGGCCCATGGTCAGGAGATGCTGAACCCGATACCCGAAGAGGCTCTCGACGTCCGAGTAGTCGTCCTTGCGATAGGGGAAGGTCACGACGATCGACCGCTGCGGAACCCGGAGCCGCTCGGCGATGTTCTCGTCGAGGCCGATCAGCTCGGCGACACGATCGAATTGGTGCAATGCCTCGAGGTAGAGCGGAGATTCCCACTCACGTAGACCCTCACCGGCGAACTTCTGCTCCATCGCGCCTCTTTCCAGCAGAATGACGGGAGGCCCAATCTAACTGCGGGAGCCCTGCCATCGTGTCCAAGTCAGGGCCCTCGGCCAGAGGAACCGTCGCCCGTCGCCCGTCGAAGAATCAAGAGTCAAGAGTCAAGACCAGTGAAGTCTTGGCTCTTGACCGTCGGCCCGTCAAGCCATCGGCCATCGGCCATCGGCCATCGGCCGGAGAGGAACAACGCCGGCAGGCCTCAGGATCGCCGCGTCCGGCCCATCGCTGATCGCCGATCGCCAATCGCCGCGAGCGAAGCGAGCCATCTGTCACACCCAACCGGTACGTTGCGGTCGTGCGCGAGTTCCATGTCGATCCTTCGGGCTGGGATGAGGCCGTCGCCGACGTCGACGGCCCCCAGCTCGTCGTCGCCGGCCCCGGGGCCGGCAAGACGGAGTTCCTGGCGCGCCGAGCCCGCCACCTCATCGCCGATCGGGGCACTCCACCGGAGCAGGTGCTCCTCCTCTCGTTCTCCCGCCGCGGCGCAGCAGAGCTGCGCTCCCGGGTCACCGGCGGCATCCTGCGATCCTTCACCGTCATCCCCGCCCTCACCTTCCATGCTCTAGCGATGAGGATCGTCGAGGCCCACGGGGCAGAAGGTGACTGGCATGCCCCACCGACGATCCTGACCGGTCCCGAGCACGTCGCTCTGGTCGGCGAGCTGCTCGCAGCCGAGGACCCGACCGACTGGCCATTGCCGTATCGGACGATGCTCACCACGAGGAGCTTCGCCGACGAGGTCACCGACTTCCTGCAGAGGGCGTTCGAACGCCTCGTCGGCCCAACCGAGATCGCCGCCATGGGCCGAGCCGACTGGCGGGCTCTCCCCACCTTCCTCAGCCGCTACCGAAGGGCGCTGCTCGAGCGCGGCCGCATCGACTACGGGTCGTTGCAGGCAGAGGCCATCCGGCTCCTCGAGGACCCAGCGATCCGGACCCAGCTGGCAGCGACCTTCCGCTACGTGCTGGTCGACGAATACCAGGACACCACGGTCGCCCAGGCGAGAATCGTCGAGAAGGTCTCCGAGTCACACCGGAACGTCACCGTCGCCGGCGACCCCTACCAGTCGATCTACTCGTTCCGCGGTGCGGAGCTGTCGAACGTCGCCGACTTTCCGGACCGGTTCCGCGACTCCAATGGCGCACCCGCCCGAAGGATCGTGCTGACCACGTCGTTCCGGGTCCCTCGCGCCATCCTCGACGCCGCCGTCCGGGTGACCGCCGGGGCGGGCCTGCCCGGTGCGGCCGGGCCGGTGGCGCCCGCCCCCGGCGAGGGCTCCGTCGAGACGTACTGCTTCGACCAGGCATCCAACGAAGCCGAGTGGATCGCGTCCGAGCTCCAGCGGGTCCACCTCCGAGATGGGATCCCATACCACCGGATGGCCGTGGCGGTGAGGTCCAAGCGCGGGTTGCTGCCCGAGCTCTCTCGAGGCCTCGACCGGCGAGGCATACCGCATGACCCGCCCGATTCCCGGCTCGTAGACCACCCCGCGGTGAGGCCGGTCCTCGATCTCGTCGGGGCGGTCACCCG
>JAUYIV010000328.1 GCA_030688105.1 Actinomycetota bacterium
CCGTCGGCCCGTCGGCCTGTCGGCCGTTGGTGCAGGGAAGATCGGTTCGGTCGGGCTTCCGGATCGTGGTGCTCGGTGTGCGCGACATCGTCCTGGAATCTCGAGAGCGAATGCTCGCCGGAGGGCAACGGCTGAGGTCACCAAGGCGAGGTTGGGGCCGCACCGCGGCCGCGGTCAGGTGGGGGCGGCCCTGGCTGCTGGTGCCCTTTGCCTGAGTAGCCCTGCTTCTCGGTCTTGTTTGGTCTTCTTGTCGTGGCAGGGGTCGCAGCGGTCTTTGAGGTTGTCGAGTGCGGTTTCGCCTCCGGTGGCCCGGGGTTCCTGGTGGTCGGTTTCGAGGTAGAAGCGGTTGCCGCAGTCGATGCAGCGGCGTCCTTCGAATTCGGGTGGTTCCCCGAGGTTGAGCACGGTCTTGATTTCGGCTGGGATGTGGCGGCCGAAGCGGCGGATGTTGCGGAGGTCTTCGCCGTCGTAGAAGAGCCCACTGAGGAAGGCGTCCCCGGCGATCTTCCGGGCAATGCGGGGGTCGATGGGTCCGACGCCGGGGATCTTGCAATACTCCCCGTCGGCGACGTCTTGCCAGCCGCGGTCGGCTACCCCGTGGGAGACCAGGACCACCATCTCGGTGCGGCCTCGGCCGGGACCGTCGCCGTCGAGGAGGTCGGGGAGGGCGTCGGCGAGGTGTCGCTCGAAGGGTTCTGAGACATCGGCCTGGCGAGCCAGCCTCTTCGCCTGGGCCTGGAGACGGTTCACCAGGGGGGTACCGACATGGGGCTCGAACTCGGCCTCGATCCGAACCATGCCGGCCTCGGTCACTCCATGGTGGAGGAACCGCGCCTCATGCTGACGCTCCGCCAAACCGTCCCGGGTCTGGGCCTCGAGGCGGATCCGGCGGGCGTCCTCCTTGAGAACATGCAGCGGCGCCCCGCCCCGTACCCGCTCCAACAGTCTCCCTGCAGACCCCGGAGCAACCATTTCGGTCTTGGTGATCTCCGCCGCCTGATCGAGGGACAACTCACCGGCACGGAGAGCCTCCCCGAGCTCGGGGGTCTTCTCAGCCGCGGCAGTGGTCCGGACCGCCTCACGGGCCTTGCCCATCGAGGTGCCGGACGCTCTGGCGAGGCCACCCGGGTCCTTCAGCCGGGCCGCCAGCGCCGCCTTTCCGTAGGCGGCGAGCTTCTCCAACTCGGCGTACCGGCCCAACATCTCCCGGGCCTCGGCATCCGAGCAGCTACGGGGCGACAGCGCCTGATTCGCCTTCCGAGCGAACCCGACGGCCTCGGCTAGGTAATGCCTATCCATACGTAGATCATGCCAACCGGCTATGACAAGAAATCCGGCCCGGTAGCATGCCGCCCCAAGGCGATGGAGCTCGCCATGAACCGCCCGGGAGGGCTGATGGCTCCTGCACCCCAAAAGGAGTCAGGAGCCGAGAACAATGCGTTTCGTCGCGGTGGCGGTCGGCGGAATGATCGGCAGCCTGTCGCGGTGGTGGATCGAGGAGCTCCTGCCGGGACCACCGCTCGGGTTTCCGTGGGCCACGTTCGTCGTCAACGTCTCGGGGGCGTTCGCCCTCGGCGTGATCGGATCGATGCTTCTCGAGCGAGCCTTCCGATGGCCCCACTGGCGGGCTTTTCTGGGCATCGGTGTGATCGGCTCGTTCACGACCTTCTCGACGATGGCCCTCGATGGGGTCAGGCTGGCAGACGCCGGGATGGCATCGACCGCACTCCTCTTTTGGATAGGGACACTTCTACTCGGCCAGATCATGGCCCTGGCCGGCATGCGGCTGGGGCGAACCAACCCGGTGAGGAGGCGGCATGAAGCTGATCGGTGAGGGCAAGCTGCTCCGGATCTTCGTGGGGGAGTCGGACCGCTGGGACGGGCGCCCGCTCTACGAGGCCATCGTGCACCAGGCCCGGGCAATGGGCCTTGCCGGCGCCACCGTGCTCAGAGGGATTGAAGGCTTCGGCGCCAGCTCGGTGGTCCACACCTCGAGAATCCTCCGTCTGTCGGAGGACCTGCCCATGGTCATCGAGATCGTCGACTCGGCGGACAAGATCGACGCCTTCCTCGAGGCCACGGAGAGCATGGTCGAGGAGGGGTTGGTCACGCTCGAGCGGGTCGAGATCCTGAAGTACCAGGGACGAGACGCCGGCACATGACCGTCCTTGCGGTCGCCCTCGGGGGAGCCCTCGGCGCGCTGGCGCGCTATCAGTTGAGTGGTCTGATCGCGGTTCGCCAGGACACGCCGTTTCCCTCAGGGACGCTGGCTGTCAACGTCCTCGGCTCTCTTCTCCTCGGGGCCGTGTTTGGGCTGGTGGTCGCCGGGCGGGTTTCGGATTCGGCGCTCGCATGGGGCGGGGTCGGCTTCTTGGGGGCGCTCACCACCTTCTCGACGTTCACCTACGAGACCGCAAGCCTGATCGAGGATGGTGCGTGGGGTTACGCCGCCCGGAACGCACTGCTGACCATTGGGCTGTGTTTCGGAGCGGCCGCCCTCGGCTATCTCGCGCTGAGCTGATCCCCGGGGTTTGGTGACACTCCCGCACGCTCGCCGGGGTGAAGGGGTGTCTTCGCTTCGGAGTAAGCGGGTCAGGGGGTCTTGTGCGACACACTCGATGAGATCCATGCTCAGGGAGACCGTATCCGTGGCCTCGGATGTGCCGGTGGTCGAAGGCCGGGAGCCGTTCGAGCGGTTCTATGGCCGCGAGTACCGCCGCGTTCTGGCCTTGGCCCATGTGTTGACGGGGAACCGTTCTCTGGCTGAGGAGTTGACCCAGGAGGCGTTCCTGGAGGCCTATCGCCAGTGGCATCGGTTGGCCAATCCAGAGTGGTGGGTTCGTTCCGTGGTCTCGAATCATGCCCGATCGTGGCTCCGTCGCCGTTACGCCGAGGTGCGGGCGCTCACTCGGCTGGGGCCTCGTCGGGAGGCGGGAATCTCGGAGATGCCCGCGGACACAGCTCACTTCTGGGACCAAGTTCGAGGACTTCCCCGCCGCCAAGCACAGGTCATCGCATTGGTGTACCTCGATGATCGCCCCCTCCGAGAGGTCGCGCAGATCCTCGGGTGTACGGAGTCGACGGCTCGCGTCCACCTCGCCAGGGGACGCAAGCAACTCGCCACGGTCCTGGGAGTACAGGAGGAAACATGAAACTCGATACCTTGCTGCGGCAACACGCCGACGCAGCCCACCAGACGGTCAAGGAGGCACAGCCTCCGGCCCTCCCCAGGACCACCCACTCGATCCGCAGATCCTGGCCGATTGCCCTTGGTGTCGCCTCGGCCACCGTTGCCGTCGCCGCTGTGGGCGTCGTCGTGCTGCTGCTGGCAGGCCCGACCGGCGATCAGGCGCCGGGCCGAGTATTGCAGTTCCCTTCGACGACCCTCACCAGCAACGAGGAGGACGGCGGTGTCGCCGTTGTCACCACGATGGCGGTCCCGAGCCGGCTAGAGCCGGCGGGAGTGGCGCTCCAGGACGCGATCCTCACCGACGAGATCGTCACCCAGGAGGAGTACGTCCGGGGGATTGCCGCCTTCGCCGAGTGCCTGACAACGCGCGGGGTCGCCGGGGTGAAGTGGTCGGTCGAAAAAGACGGGAGCGGCTGGTCGATGGAATACGGTTCCGCTGGGGAGCCGGCCGACGCCCACGACACCACCTACAGCCTCTGCTGGTTCAGCTACATCGATCGCGTCCTCACCTTTTACGGCGAGGCTCGGCGCGAGGGCTGACGGGCCGCGTTGGGGTCGGTCGTCCCACTGTTCCCCCCTCACCCCTCCCGCGCCGCGTCCACCCGGTTCACCAGGAACTCCCCGAGGGTCCTCAGCACCTTGGTGACGTCGCTTTCGGGGAGCTCGGCGATGGCTTCGTCTGCAGCAGCGATGCGGCGTTCGGTCTCGTCGAGGACCCGGTCGA
>JAUYIV010000340.1 GCA_030688105.1 Actinomycetota bacterium
GAAGAAGCAGACGACCTTGCCGTCCTTGGCATAAGCGGGCATGCCGTACCAGGTCTTCGGCGAGAGGTCTGGGGCGGCGGCCGTCACGATCTCGTGGATCCGCTTGGCCATGACGCGGTCCGCCTTCGGCATCTCTGCGATCTTCTCGAGTAGGGCCTTCTCCCCCTCGGCCTTGCCGGCCCCGCGCGCCTCCCTGGCGCGTTCTTTCATAGTCTCCCTCATCGCCGCCTTCCCCGCGGCGGTGAGTCCCGAGGACTTCTTGCTGCTGGACTTGGTGGACTTCGTCGTGTCCTTCTTCGCGGGCACCGTTCCCTCCCGTGGCTCTCGACGTCCCTGGCACACCGGACGCTACCGACATCACGAAGCTTGCCCTCTAGAGCGAAGTCACCAGCGCTGATCCCTACTCTCGGGCGCATGGGACGCACGGTCTATTGGATGAATGTATCGCTCGACTTGTTCATCGAGGGATCGCCGGGCGAGGCTGGGAGCGGCGAATGGATGCGGATCGGCGAGGAACTGCACCGCGAGTTCAACCGGCGTGCCCGGGGCCTCGCCGCGATGGCCCAGGGGCGGGTGGTCTACGAGATCATGGAGAACGCCTGGCCCGACATCGCCCTCGATGAGTCGATGCCCGACTACATGCAGGAGTACGGGAGGATCTGGCTCGAGACTCCAAAGGTCCTGGTCGCACGGACCCGCACCGAGGCCGACCACAACACCAGGGTGATCGGCGGATCCGACGCCATCGATCAGCTCGCCGCCCTGCGTGCAGATACCGACGGCGACATCAGCGTCGGCGGCGCCACCATCGCCACCCAGTTGCTCGCCGCAGGCCTGCTGGACGAGCTCCTCCTGTTCACCCACCCCGTGGTACTCGGCTCGGGTCGTCCGTTGTTCGATGACATGGAGCGACCCCTCGAGCTCGACCTCCTGGAGACGGCCGAGTTCGAAGGCGGTGTCACGATGCGCCGGTACGCGGTCACCAGGTAGTCGACCGAGGCTCACGACGGCCGCCGCCCTCGAGTTGTCGCCTCGGCCTGTGCCGATCAAGGTCCTGGGAGCAGGCCGGCATCCCACCGCTTGTCACTTTCCCCGGGGTCGAGGGTGGTCGGCGCCATTACACCGTCTTCGTCGACATCGGAGTCTGTGGCGTCGTCAGGACCTTGATCCCGGAGCGTCGCCACGAAGCCCTCAGGGATGTCGATCTCGATGTGATAGACGCCAGGCATGAGGTTCGAGAAGAGATACTCGCCATCGGCATCTGTGACCGTCGAGCGCACCTGGGTGCCGCCACTATTGAACAGCCTCACGGTGACGCCGGCGATGCCCGGCTCCCCAGGATCCTGGATACCGTCGCCGTCGAGGTCCTCCCAGACCAGGTCCCCGATCGATGCGGGCCGCGTCAGGCCGGCATCCCACCGCAGGTCGTTCTCGTTCGAGTCGAGCGTGGTCTGCGCCATGACCCCTCCGGAGTCGATGTCTGAGTCCTTGGCGTCGTCGGAGCCCTGGTCCCGCGGTGACGCCACGAAGCCTCCGAGGATGTCGATCTCGACCTGGTAAGCACCGGGTGTCAGGTTCGAGAAGACATACGAGCCGTCGTCGCTGGTGACGGTGGAGCCCACCTCGGTGGCGGCGCCATCGAACAGACGCACGGTGACACCACCGACGCCCCCCTCTCCGGCGTCCTGGACACCATCGGCGTCGAGGTCCTCCCACACCCGGTCACCGATCGACGCACGCCGGTACAGGCCGGCATCCCACCGGGGGTCGTGCTCGCGCGGGTCGAGGGTTGTCTGCGCCATGACGCCACCGGAGTCGATGTCGGAGTCCTTGGAGTCGTCGGAACCCTGATTTCGCGGCGATGCAAGGAACCCGGCGGGGATGTCGACCTCGACGTGATACTCGCCGTACCACAGGTTTCGGAATTCATACCTGCCGTCGTCGTTCGTGAGGGTGGAGCCGATCTCCCGGCCGGCGTCGTCGAACAGATGCACGGTGACGCCACCGATGCCCGGCTCACCCTGGTCCTGGATCCCGTCGGCGTCGACGTCCTCCCAGACCCGGTCCCCGATCGCCGGGACCCAGGTCGGGTCGTTCCTGCCGATGACGGCGACATGGATGTGGTCCTGATGGACCACATTGGCGAACGAGCGCCCCGGCCCTCCATCGATGTCCCACGGGCTTCCGACCTGGACCACCCTGGGGTCCTCCCACAGCCGCTGCACGAGGACTCTCGTAGCGGAGCCCCCGTCCCGGTCATCGATCACGTGCCGGTCGCCCACCCGGAAGATGTCTATGGCCCGCCCCCCCGTGTGATGGCTGACCCGGTTGGTCTCGAAGACGTGATAGGGGTGACCGGTGGCCATCACCGTCACTCCGTAGGGGGTGATGTCGGCCAGATCCGACATCAGCTCGAGCAGGACGGGCGAGACCTCACCTCCGAGGATGTCGAGGCGAGCCGAGTCGGGCATCTCGATCCGGGGATCGGCGGCGACGGCATGAGCAAGCTCGAGATCCTCGACGCTGCCGAAGGCGCCGCCGGCGGATGCGAGCGCATCGAACTCCCAGCCCGCCTCGCCCATGATCAGGCGAATGTCCAGGGTTCGAACGACGGAGAACTCCGGTTCGGAGCCGGAGCCCACCGTCTGGCGCGTGACCACCATGACCGAGGTCCGTTCGTTCGTCAGCCCGCCCAGTTGGGGGTAGACGACCTGACCCCGGGACCACCGTCCACGGTGGGTGAGGGGTTCGCCGGCCTCCGCCAGGAGATCGACACCCGCGGCGCCGGCGATGCTCGAGAACCGCGCGGTCGGGTCGTCGGATTGCTCGTAGGTCGTGAGCGCATACGCGATGTCGGCGGCGAGCTGCTTCGCCTCGCGCTCGACTTCACCCTCGGAAACGACGTACCGGGCCTCGCGCGGCGGAGCCGCGACGGTCGTCGCCGGCGCCGTCGTGGCCGGGGCGATGGTGATCGTGGTGGAAGCGGGTGCACTCGTGGAAGGCACCGTTTGTGCGTCGACCCCGCCGTCGGGCGACGGCGAGGAACCCGAGACCACCGAGATGATGGTTGCCAGGCCGGCAACCCCGATTGCTGCAATGCCTAACTGTCGACGCACCGAATCTCCCTAAGTGACAGTGCATCCTCTCGCACCACTGGTGCGCATGTCGCCGAAGTATGCACCGAGCCAAGGGCTACCCACTTCCGCAGCCGCGGGCCGCGCATCGAACACGGTCGGAGCCAACGATCGTCCGCCGCGGGCGGACCACCAAGCACCCGAACAGCAAGTAGCCCGACCGTGTGGCCGGGCCTCTTGGTTGGTCCGTTCGTTCTTTCGTAGCGGGGGCGGGATTTGAAACCGCGACCTTCGGGTTATGAGGCCGAGTCCGGGGTGTCCACTGAACTGGGGAAATGCATGAAGCCCCAGATAGAACGGCACTTTTCCCTCGCGTCATTTCGCGTTCTCCACCGTCCCATCGCACTCTCTTGTGCGATGGATGTGTGCGATGGAGCACAGTGGCGGGCGACGGATCTTGGTGCAACGTGGATGCTCCGAGAACTCCGGGGCGAGCACGCCAGAGTGTGAACGCATGATCTTCCGGTGTCGGTCAGGTGGATTCTGGTTGCCGCCGCGGCACGTCCAGCGTCGATGGCCAGCACGGTCAGACCATTTCGCTTTGGGTCCGACCAACCGCCGGCCGAGGGAGGTCTGATGATGTCAGGAAAATCGAGTTCGCAATGGATTGGGACCGATGGCCCAGGCAGCGCCGTGTCGATCCAAACGAGAGCGTCCTCAAGAAGCGTTCGACGCCAAGAGCATCGAAGACCTTTGCAACGGTCCGTCTTCGCGGTAGCCGTAACTGATCGGGAATCGCCTTGACGCGCCGCGTCTCTTCTGTTCGATGATCGATCCCGTCATCCTTTCAGAGGCGGCCCGCCGCGGCGTCTACGCCAATTACTCAGGGCGGCGAGAAGGTCGGTCAACGGCGCGATCAGCCGAGAAACCGCTCGAGCCGGGCGCGGATGCCGCGGGCGTCGAGTCCGTGCGCCGCGCGGTGCTCCCCGGGAGTCCCGTACCTGCGGAGCTCGGGATTCTCGATGCCGATCGCGAGCACGCGGTGCCGACGGTCGGCGAGCGCCGCGCCGACCTCGGCCGCCGAGGTGCCGGCGAGGTACGGCTCGACGAGTGCCACCTCGTCGCGGCCCGCCAGCGCGGTGCGCAGCTCGATGCGCGGGAACGGACGAACCGTCGTCAGGTACGCGAGATCTACGTCCAGGTCGGCGGTCGCCGAGAGGGTCGGTGCCAGAGTAGGCCCGACCGCGAGGACGAGCGGCCCGGGTCGCGACGCGCGCCGCAGCACGACTAGCCCGTCGTCCGGCACCGGTGCGGGATTCTCCTCCAGCGACGTCCTGATGTATACGCGGTCGTTGCCGCGCAGGGCCCGCGCGAATGATCGCTCGAGCTCGTCCGGGTGGCCCGGGACCTCGATCCGCCAGCCGGGGAGCGTCGCCAGCAGCGCGACGTCCTCGGGCGCATGGTGTGTCCGCCCCGACCGCGAGTCGTCGTACGACGCGCCGTTCGAGACCAGCACCGCGCCGAGGTCGTTGTGGCTGAGGTCGAGCTTGATCTGCTCCCACGGCCGCTCGATGAGGAAGGTCGCGTACGAGTGCGCGACGGGCCGGTAGCCCTCGAGCGCGAGACCGGCGGCGACCCCGATCATCAGCTGCTCTCGGATCCCGACGTCGTAGAGACGCGGGTGCTCCGGTATCGCGCCCGCGCCGATGGCGGCGAGCACGATCGCCACTCGCTCGTCGTCCTCGAGCGCGGCGCCCGCAAGCGCGTAGAACCGCTCGCGCATCGTCATCGGCGAATCTCCGCCACGACACAAGCGGGCGCGTCGGGATGCTCGTCGTTCAGCGCGGTCGCGAGCGCCTCGTGGTCGCGGCCGTCCACTCGGTTAGCCCACCAGCCTTCGAGCGCGAAGCGCTGCTCGATCCCGCCGGGCCACCCATAGGTCGCGCTTGCGTTGTCGACCACGACCGCCGTCAGTCTCGCCAATCTGATGCGGCCGGCGTATTGGACAGCCTCCCAATTCGACCCCTCGTCAAGCTCGCCGTCGCCCACGAGCACGAACGTGCGGCGTCCGGACAGTGCGACGCCGACCGCGATGGGCAATCCGTGGCCGAGCGACCCGCTCGAGATCGTCGCCGCAGGCAGAACGACGCGGTCGGGGTGGTAGCCGAGCGGCGACTCGAACGAGCCGAAGCTGTCGAGGTCGTCGACCGGAATCAGTCCCTTCGCCGCGAGGACGGCATAGTACGCGTTCGGGCCGTGGCCCTTCGAGAGCAGGAATCTGTCGCTGTCGCAAAGGACGCGGTCGTACAGCACCCAGAGCACGTCAAGCGTCGAGAAGGCGGCGGGACTGTGCTTCTCGTCGCCGGTCATGCGCCCGAGCAGAGCGGGCAGATCGTCGTAGCCGAGTTGCGAGGCGGCCGTCATTGCGCAAATCCTAGAACCTCAACTAATGTTTAAGTCAAGTGCTTCGGGACGAAATCACGATCGGCGAGCTTTCGCGCCGCAGCGGCGCCTCCCAGTCGGCGCTTCGCTTCTACGAGCGGCAGGGGCTGATCGCGTCGCGCCGGACGGACGGGAACCAGCGGCGGTACCCGCGCGAGACGGTGCGCCGCGTCGCGCTCGTCCAAGCGGGGAAGGCGGCCGGGATCCCACTCGAGCGGATCCGGGAGGCACTCGACACGCTGCCCGGCGGCCGAACGCCTCGCAAACGCGATTGGGAGGAGCTCTCGAGGAGCTGGCGTCGCGATCTCGACGAGCGGATCGCGACGCTCGAGGCAATCCGGTCCCGGCTGACGACCTGCATCGGGTGCGGTTGTCTTTCGCTCCAGCGGTGCGGCCTCATCAACCAGGGCGACGAGGCGGCGCAGCTCGGCGCAGGCGCGCACTTCCTGCGCACACCGTCGCCGCGCGAGGCGTGAGTTGGCAGGTTACGGCCTACGCCAACCTCGCTCCACGCGGTGCCTGGCCGGCTCGACGTTCACGTAGCTCGTTGGATCTACCCATTCCATCGAGAGGCGTCGCGTGTCGTTGACTCGCGGTCCGACCGAGACCTCGACGACCCCGGCTTGCATGGCCGCAGCCCCACTTCCCGTCGCGACATGTCGCGTTCTCAATGGTCCCGTCGCACTCTCTTGTGCGATCGATGTGCGATGGAGAGCCCTGCCAGACATCAAAGGTCGCCGCCACTGTGCCGTTGATCCTCGATGAGGAGGGGATCTCGTATCAGCGGCTCAAGACGTGGAAGGAGTCCAACGACCCGGACTACGAGGCCAAGAAAGACCTGGTCTGGAGCCTGGTTCATGACCCGCCGCCGGGATGCCGGGTGGTCTCCGTCGACGAGTTCGGGCCGATCACCTGCCAGCCCCAGCCGGGTCGGGGCTGGGCACGGCGTGCTCATCCCCGGCGGCGGCGCGGCAACTACCACAAGCCACACGGGGTGGCCTACTGGCTGGGCTTCTACGACCTGGAGGGCGATCAGCTCTACGGGCGGTTCTCACCACGCAAGCGCATCCCCGAGATCCTGGGGCTGCTGCGAACCATCCGCCGCCAGTTCCCCCACCAGCACCTGTATGTGATCTGGGACAACTGGAACGCCCATCGCTCCCGCAAGGTGATCGCCTGGGCCAACCGCAACCAGGTCGGGCTGGCCTTCACCCCCAACTACGCCTCCTGGCTCAACCCCATCGAATGCCAGTTCGGTGAGCTCGACGCCTTCGTCATCGAAGGCTCCGACTTCACCAGCCACCTCGAAGCCGCAGCCGCCATCCGCCACTTCATCCGGGACCGCAACCGGCGGGCACGGATACAAGCCATCCAACCCCCC
>JAUYIV010000359.1 GCA_030688105.1 Actinomycetota bacterium
CGGGGGCGCTGCAGCACCAGGTTCCCGCATGGTGACCGTAGCTCAGGCGGTTAGAGCGCCAGGTTGTGGCCCTGGAGGTCGGGGGTTCAAGTCCCCTCGGTCACCCCGAGGCGAGGCGGTTGGAGCGCGCACCATCGCGGCGCGCGTTCCGAAGGCCGTCTCGCCGTTTGTCGTCTGCTCTCAGGAGGAGAGGTGACCGAAGTCAAGGAGGTCGGGCCGTTCGAGCGGATCCTGACGCTCACGATCGACGCCGCCGCGCTCGACGCGGGCAAGCGATCCGCCGCCGCCCGCCTCGCCAAGGACTCGAAGATCAAGGGATTCCGCCCTGGCAAGGCGCCGGTGAAGGTGATCGAGTCGATGGTGGGGGCGGCGACGCTGCGCAAGGAAGCCATCGACGACGCCATACCCAAGGCGCTCGCGGCGGCGATCAGGGAGACCGAGATCATCCCGGTCGTATACCCCCGCCTCGAGGACGTCCGCGACCTGGCGGACGGCGTGGAAGTGGATGTCCGGATCACCCTGTGGCCTACGGTCGAAACGCTTCCCGACTACTCGGGCCGCCGGATCGTCGTCGAGCGCCCCGACGTGACTCCCGAGGACGTCGACTCCCAGATCGAGAGGATGCGCGACCAGTTTGCCGAGCTCGAGGACGTCTCTCGTGAGGCGTTCGACGGCGACTTCGTGCTCGCCGACGTCAAGACCCGGCTCGACGGCAAGGAGTTCGCCGCAGGCTCGGCCAACGACATGCTCTATGAGATCGGATCGGGCTCCCTGCTCGAAGGTCTGGACGACGCTCTACGGGGTAGCGCGGCGGGACGGATCCTCGAGTTCCCTTCGACTCTCCCGGAGCAGATGGGTGACGAAGGCGGACGGGTTGTCGAGGTCCGCGTTTTGGTGAAGCAGGTCAAGGCCAAGCGGCTCCCGGAGCTCACCGACGAGTGGGTCTCCGAGGTGTCCGAATTCGAGACCGTTGACGAGATGCGCGCCGAGCTCCGCGAGCAGATTCACGCCATCCGGCTCCGCGGCCTGCGGGCCGAGTTCGAGCAGCGTCTCCTCGCAGAGCTCATGGACGAATTGGAAGTCGAGCTCCCCGAGCCGCTGATCGACGCCGAGATGGATTCGGTCTTCCACCGTTTCGCCCATCGACTCGAGACCCAGGGCATCGAACTGGACCGGTACCTCGAGCTCACCGGCCAGGATCGTGACCGGTTCGTCGACGACCTGCGGTCCCAGGCCGCGCTCAACCTCCGCTCCCGCATCCTCCTCGAGGCGGTGGCCGAGCACGAGGGAATCGAAGTCGACCCCGAGGAGTTGGAGGAGGCGATCACCGCCCTCGCCGCCGCGGCGAGGGTGCCGACCGGCGAGTACCGGACCGCCCTCCAGGAAGGTGGTCAGGAGGATGCACTGTCGGGTGATATCCTCCGGCGCAAGGCCGTGAACCGACTCGCCGAGTTGGCCGCTGCGGTCGATGAAGACGGCAACGAGATCGAGCTGCCCGCTCCGACCGCCTCTGGCGAAACGGGGAACGACGAAGGCGAGGGCGAAGGCGGGACGTCAGAGGACGTCGCAGACACGAAGCCCGAGCCCACGGAGGTCGAGGAATGATCGAGAACAGCTACCTGGTCCCCACGGTCGTCGAGCAGACGAGCCGCGGCGAGCGGGCATTCGACATCTACAGCAGGCTGCTCAAGGAGCGCATCATCTTCCTGGGCACGCCGATCGACGACAATGTCGCCAACCTGATCATGGCGCAGTTGCTCCACCTCGAAGGTGACGACCCGGACAAGGACATCGCCCTCTACATCAACTCGCCCGGAGGCGTGATGACCTCCCTGATGGCGATCTACGACACGATGCACTTCATCAAGCCCGCCGTCGCCACCTATTGCATGGGGCAGGCCGCGTCGGCCGCCGCCGTCCTCCTTGCCGCCGGCGCGCCGGGGAAGAGATTCGCCCTGCCTCACGCCCGGATCATGCTGCACCAGCCCCACATCGGGGGCCTCGAGGGCCTGGCGACCGACATCGAGATCCATGCCCGCGAGATCATTCGGGTGAAGGACGAGATGAACCAGATCCTCGCCGATCACACGGGCACTCCGCTCGCCAAGGTCAAGACGGATACCGAGCGTGACTTCTGGATGACCGCGCAAGAGGCGCGGGAGTACGGAGTCGTGGACACCGTGCTCGAAGGCAGGGAGTTGAAGGCCGTCGGCTAGACCCGAAAGGGGATTCGCGTGACGAAGTTCGGCGAAGGGGTTGGTGGCGACCTCCTCAAGTGCTCGTTCTGCGGAAAATCGCAGAAGCAGGTGAAGAAGCTGATCGCAGGTCCGGGCGTCTACATCTGCGACGAGTGCATCGACCTTTGCAACGAGATCATCGAGGAGGAGCTGGCGACCACCGAGGAGACGCCCTTCTCCGAACTTCCCAAGCCCACGGATATCCACGGGTTCCTGGAGGACTACGTGGTCGGCCAGGATCTCGCCAAGCGCGTCCTTGCGGTCGCCGTCTACAACCACTACAAGCGGGTGCGCGCCGGCGTGCGGCCCAAGGACGACATCGAGCTCCAGAAGTCGAACATCCTCCTAATCGGCCCCACCGGCTCCGGAAAGACGCTGCTCGCCCAGACCCTGGCGAGGATGCTCAACGTCCCCTTCGCCATCGCCGACGCCACGGCCCTCACCGAAGCCGGGTACGTGGGGGAGGACGTCGAGAACATCCTCCTCAAGCTCATCCAGGCGGCCGACTTCGACATCAAGCGGGCCGAGACCGGGATCATCTACATAGACGAGATCGACAAGATCGCCCGTAAGGCGGAGAACCCGTCGATCACCCGTGACGTCTCGGGGGAGGGCGTCCAGCAGGCCCTCCTCAAGATCCTCGAGGGGACAGTGGCCTCGGTTCCGCCCCAAGGGGGCCGCAAGCATCCCCACCAGGAATTCCTGCAAATCGACACGACGAACATGCTGTTCATCTGCGGCGGGGCGTTCT
>JAUYIV010000360.1 GCA_030688105.1 Actinomycetota bacterium
TGGGGGCGCTCTTCCGACAGGCGGGGGTCATCCGCACCGATACTCTCGAGGAGCTGTTCGAAGTCACCTCGCTCCTGGCCAACCAGCCGCTCCCGAGGGGACGCCGCGTCGGGGTGATCAGCAACGCCGGTGGCCCGGCGATCCTCGCCGTCGACGCCCTGGAGTCATCCGGCCTCGAGGTCCCCATCTTCTCGGACGCGCTGCAGGCTGCGCTCCGGAAGCACGTGATGGCCGAGGCATCGGTCCGCAACCCGGTGGACATGATCGCCTCGGCCGGCCCGGACCACTTCCGGGCGTGCCTGCGGAGCATGCTCGACAGCGACGAGATCGACTCCGTCATCGTCATCTACATCCCCACCAGCCCCGGCGCCCTTTCCGGGATCCAGGACGCGGTCAGCGACGTTGTCGATGCCGACTCCGGGGGCAAGACGGTGCTGGCGGTGTACATGGAGGCCGCGGCCGACTCCCGGCCCGCCCTCGGCGACGCCGCGGTGCGCCTCCCCACGTATCCCTTCCCCGAGCCGGCGGCCCGGGCGCTCGCCCGCGCCGTCCGGTACTCCGAATGGCGTGATCGCCCGGAGGGCGAAATCGTCGATTTCCCGGACGTTGACGCCGGCGGGGCGCGCTCCGTCGTCGAGACTGCACTGGACCGACTGGGGGAGGGAGGGTGGCTCGAACCCGCCGACGCCGAGGCGGTGCTCGCCGCCTACGGCATCCGTACCGCCCGGTCCCTCAGCGTCGTCACCCGTGATCAGGCCGTCGCCGCCGCCGAAGAGATCGGCGGGCCGGTCGTGGTGAAGGTGATCGCACCGAGCGTGCTGCACAAGTCCGACGTCGGGGGTATCGCCCTCGGGGTTCAGGGCGCCGCCGCGGTCGGAGAGGCGTTCGACCGGGTCACCTCGGTCGCCGCGGACGCCACCGGGGCCTTGATCCAGGAGTTCGTGCCCGGGGGGCATGAGGTGATCATCGGCATGACCGAGGACGACTCCTTTGGGCCGCTCATCGCGTTCGGCCTCGGCGGGGTCTTCGTGGAACTCATCGGCGACGTCGCCTTCCGAATCCATCCCCTCACCGACGTCGACGCCGCCGAGATGATCACCGACGTCAAGTCCGCCCGCCTTCTCGAGGGCTACCGCGGCTCCGACCCCGGAGACGTCGAGTCGCTGCGTGAGACACTGCTTCGGGTGTCGGCGCTCATCGACGATCTTCCCGAGATCGCCGAGATGGACCTCAACCCGGTGAAGGTCCTCCCCCCGGGGATGGGGGTGCGGGTGGTCGACCTGCGGATCAGGGTGCGCCGCGTCGAGGATCACTGGCTCCCCAGCCGAAAGGACATCCCCGCCGCCAAGCGGGCAGGCTGAGAGAATCAAGAGTCAAGAATCAAGAATCAAGAAGTCTTGGCTCTTGACTCTTTTCAGACCCGGCCTGGGTGGATTCCGGGGGAGAGAGGGTCGCCCGACGATCGGCCGGTCATCTCGGCGGCGTCGACGGCGACCACCGGACTTTCCTCGGGGAGGATCGCCGGTTTGGAGACGCTGAGCGGCGAGTTGCCGTATTTGTGGATGAGCGCGGCGATGACGTCCTCTTCGATTCGGCCGTCGTCGACGAACCGGGCGGTCCCCTGGATCAATACGCTCCGCCACGAGTCGTCCTCGCCGATCTTCGCCGCCGACACGCTCACTCGGGGGTCCTGGCGAAGCGCATCGACCCGGCGTCCCAGGGCGGTGCGGAAGTACAGCACCCCGCCGATCATCACGAAGGACATCGGCGTGACGTACGGCTCCCCGTCGGCGATGCAAGCCACGTGGGCCACCCGCGCCTGCTCCAGCACCTGTGCGCACTCCGCCGCATTGAGGGTGGTCATCGGTACACGATGAGGCCGGCGCCCGTCGACCGATAGGGCAGGAGGTCCGTTCCCCGTTCCCGGTTACCCGTTACCCGGGGACCCACGCTCGATACCCGGAGCCGGCGAACCAGCAAGCTCTTGCCGGCGGCGGGCGGCGGGAGGCTGGCCGCTGGCGCCTAGGTGTACCCGGTCATCAGCAGGTTGGTGACACTTGATGGGTGGTCGGCCTCCGAGCGAGCTGTGTCTGCGCCGCGGTGGTTGTAGTAGTCGAGCCACGATGGCAGGGCCCGGGCTCGTTGCTGGTTGCTGGTGGACACCTGCCGGTAGGCCCATTCGATCCACCGGGTCCGGTTGAACCGTTCCACCGTCCCGTTCTGCCACGGGCAGTGTGGCCGGATGGTGACGTGGCGAGCGCCGAGGGCAACGAGCGCGGCGGTGAAGGCGCTGTTCTTCGTGTAGCCCCAGTGGTTGTCGGTCATCACCGCTTCGATCCGTTCGATCCCACAGGCAGCGAAGCACTCGGCGGCGCGGGAAACGAACCCGGCGGCGGTCTCGCCTTCGTCGGTGAGGGTCTCCCTACACTCGCCGGGCATGGAGACCGGCCTCGTGCTCCCCACGATCGGACCCGGCGCCAGCCGGCGGGCGATCGACGCCGCCGTCGCCGCGGCGGTCCGCCTGGGCTGGGCCAGCGTATGGGTGACCGACCACCTGATGGTGCCGCACGGTCCCGAGGCGGAGGAGTACGGGACGATCCTCGAGGCCGTCGTGTCGCTCGGGTACGTCGCCGGGGGCGGCACGGGCCTGACGATCGGAACCTCCGTGCTGATCCCACCGATGCGCAACCCGGTGATCCTGGCCAAGCAATTGGCGACCCTCGACGTCCTCACGGGCGGAAAGGTGATCGCCGGGGTGGGCGTGGCCGACAGGCACGATCTGCCGGAGTTCACCAACCTCGGAGCCGCCGACCGGTTCACCCGCCGCGGCGCCTTCGTGGACGAGACCATCGCCCTGTGGCGGCACCTGTGGTCGGGCGGGAACCCGCCGTTCACGGGGGAGTTCCACGACCTCCAGGACTATGTGTTCGGCCCCCTGCCGGCGCAGGGGGGAGACCTCCCCATCTGGACCGGCGGCCGCAGTGCGGCGGCCATCCGTCGGGCAGCGTTGCTCGCCGACGGCTATCACGCGGCGCAGACCGGCCCGTCCGACCTCCGCGAGCGCCTCCTTGCGCTCCAGGAGCTGTGCGACGAAGCCGGCCGGGCGATGCCGACCCTCTCGGTCCGGGCACGGGTCCACTTCGGCTCCGATCACGATCATCCGTATGCGATCTCGGGCGACGCCGGCGAGATGCAGAACGATGTCGCCGAGTTCGCTGGCCTCGGCGTGGAGCACCTGGTGGTTGTCCTCGGCACGACGGATCCCGCCGAGCTCACCGGGCGCGCCGAGCGGTTCCAGAGCGAAGTGGTGGAACCGGCGCTCGCCTAGGGCCGCTTGCGGAGCGTGAGGGGTGTGTCCACCCCCGGAACGACATCCACCTCGTCGCCGATGCCGATGGCATCGGCATCCAGGACCGGTGCCGTTACCCGGATGCGCCCGTCGAGGAAGTCGGCCATCGCCAGCAGGGTGCCGTCCTCGTCCGACGCGATCCGCGAGACGGTCCAGGAGTACACGACCCCTGGCTTGTCCAGCGGACGGAGCTCCGAAGCCTCGCGGTGGCCGCAGGGCGATCGATCGAGCACCGGCAGCATCACGTAGCCACACACCGGGCAGGTCCCGTATTCGACGGGGCTCATGCGTCCTTCCAATCCGGATAGGCGTAGACGCTCTTCCCCCCGCAGACGTAGAGGAGCTGGCCGGTGATGGCCCGGGAGCGCAGCAGGAAGGCGACCGCCGCCGCCACCTCCTCCACGCGGCCCGGGCGGCCCAGTGGGACACTCTTCAGCAACCTCTCGAGCCGCTCGGGGTCGCGGTCGCGCAGCAAGGGGGTGTCGATGATCCCGGGGGCCACCGCATTGACCCGAACGTTGCGGGACGCCAGCTCCAAGGCGAGCGCCCGGGTCATCCCGACGACGCCGGCCTTCGCCGCGGCGTAGGCGCTCTGGCCCCACCAGCCGAGCCACGCCCGGGACGAGATCGTCACCACCGAGCCCGAACGACGCTCCCGCATCGGGCCGACGGCGCGCCGGGTGCAGTAGAGCACCCCGTGCAGGTCGACCGACAGCACCCGCTCCCAGAAGTCGTCGGTGACGTTGCGAATCGCGGCGTTGCCGCCGATGCCGGCGTTGTTGACGAGCACCTCGACCGGCCCCGCTGCCGCCTCGACCGCGTCGAACATGGCATCCACCGCGGCGGAGTCCGAGACGTCGGCGACCGCGGGGATCGCGCTGCCGCCCGCCGCCTCGATCTCGCCGGCCATGGCGGCGACGCGCGACTCGTCCAGGTCGTTGACCGCGACGAGATGGCCGTCTGCGGCGAGCCTCCGGGCGATCGCCGCCCCGATGCCGCTCCCGGCGCCGGTCACCAGGGCCACCGGTCTCGTCTCGCTCACCACCACTCCTATGCCGTCATCGATGAGAAGAGATGCCGCCCGCCGTCCACGAACAGCACCTGGCCGTCCACGTATCCCGCGTCGTCGCTCATGAGGAACGCGACCGCGTCCGCCAGGTCGCCGACTCCGATGTCGTGTGCCAGCGGGCCGCGGAGCTCGCCGGATGGGCCGAGGAACCTCTCGGGGATGCACACCACATTGGCGCGCCGGTGGGACTCGCGGCGCACCGCCAGCGATCGC
>JAUYIV010000363.1 GCA_030688105.1 Actinomycetota bacterium
GGGGGGCACCTTCGACAGCATCGGCGACCTCGCGCTCGCCCATGCAGTTGCCAGAGATCCCCGAATCGAGATGCCCGACTCGGCCCGTCTCGACATCCTCGCCGGCCGTGTCTCGCCGGACCTCCTCAGGGTGATGACCGAGATCGCCGACCGGACCCCATACGGGGTGGTGGTCCTCGCCACCGGTCACCCCCACCACGTGTTCGAAACCGATCGTCAGAGTCATCACACGATGGGGCAGGCGGTAGACATCTACCGGGTCGGGGATCGGCTGGTGATCGACGATCGCAGCCCGGACTCGGCGACCATGGCCCTCGTCCAGTGGCTCTATGACCATCCCGATGTCCTTCAGGTGGGCAGCCCATGGGACCTCGATGAGGAGACGTCGAGGCGGTCGTTCACCGACGAGGTCCACCAGGACCACATCCACCTCGCGGTCGACGTCGACGACGGCGACTGAACAGCCCGACGAGCAGCAACCAGCGAACCCGGGAGGCTCTTGCTGGAAGCTGGTAGCCGGCAGCTGGCAGTTCGGTCTCAGCGGGGATCGCTGGCAAACCACCGGAGAGTCGCCTGGTACACCATCTCGTGAGCGGCCCGGAAGAAGACGAGCCAGACTGCGCCCGACTGTCGGGCGAAGACTGGCGAAGGATCCCCTTGGCCGAAATAGGTCTCGGTGGTTATCGAGTCCAGGAGATGCTCGGGAAGGCGACGGCGCCCGATGAGCTCCAGCTCCTCGTCGCTGAGACGGTCCTCGGGATCGGCCAACTGGTTGAACGCCCTCGCCCCTTGACGCGGTGACACGAACGAGTCGTAGATGCCTTGCCCAATGAAGACCGGGACTCCCTGCTGTCTGGCCGCGTCCAGGTAGGTCATCGGGCTGCGTCGGAGGCACTCTTCCTGGGCAGGGCCGCTCTCTCTGGGATCACCGCCGCAGGCCCTCCACAGGTCACCGGCATAGTGTCGCCCGGCGAAACGCGACTGACGGTAGAAGTCCACCAGGTCGTAGGTGGGGCCCCAGGCGGCCACCGCGGTGACCTTGTCCGGGTGTCGGCCCGCCAGGAGGAGTGCCATCATGCCCCCTCCGGAGTAGCCGACGGCGTACACCCGGTTCGCGTCGACTCCGTCCTGGGAGACGGCGTAATCGATGGCGTCGACCACGTCCTGGACGGCGAGTTCGGATCCGATGGCGTCTGGGTTGTTGTTGACACCCCGGAACTCCGGGGCGATGACCGCCCAGCCGTTTTCCTGGGCCCACATCGCATATGGGATGCCGGCGTGCTGCAGGTACGGGGCGCTCCAGGAGTGGAGTATCACCACGAGCGGCCGATCCCGGTCACCTCTCGGTGCCAGCCATAGCGCGGGTTGTTCGGCACCGTCCGCCGTGGAGGTGATCCGTATGTCCTCGACACCCGGTACCGATCGCTGCCAGCGAGTCAACCCGCGAGACGTGTAGCCGGAGAACTCACGGATGGTGTTGATCCGCGCCACCGACTCGAAGGTCACGGGGTCGAGTGGTACCAGGGTGGTCGTGGTGGTGGTCGCCGTGGTGACGGTGGTCGAAGGTTCGCCGGGGACGACCGTGGTGTCCGGCCCAGTCTGACGGTTCTTGGTCTCGATTCCGGGTTCCTGACTCGCGCCGGATTCCGAACGACCGATGGCGTCAGCCGTGCACGCGGACACCGCCACCAGCGCGAGAAGCAGCACGGCGCCTGGTGTTCTCCTGCAGATTCTGGCTTCCACGGTCGATATCACTTCCCTGGTCGAGTGTCGGCGAAACTGATGGGTTACCTGAGGCAGGTGATTCGCAATACGCTGGACCAGGGTAAGGGTCGGAGAGTCGCGGCGAGAGAGTCTTAGTGGAACGAGTACCGGCACTCGACGGGCTGCGCGCCATCGCCATCGCGATGGTGTTCGCTTACCACGTCGACAAGGGCCTCGCGCCGGCCGGGTTCTGGGGTGTAATCCTGTTCTTCGTGTTGTCGGGCTACCTGATCACCCGCCTGCTCTGCGCCGAGATGGATCGAAACGGTGGTGTCGACATCCGGTCCTTCTATCTGCGACGCGCTCTCCGCTTGCTACCCGCCCTGATCGTCGTCTGCCTCGTGCTCCTTGCCATCGGCACCGAGTGGTCCAAAGTGGCCCCGACACTCGGCTATTACGCCAACTATGCGCGCATCGCAGGCGCCGACGTCGGATTGCTCACCCACACCTGGTCCCTCGCAGTCGAGGAGCACTTCTACCTGCTCTGGCCGTTGGTGATCGCGGCGGTGCCGGCGAGGCAGCGTCTTCGTGCCGTCGGACTGCTGGCGGTGGCTGCCATCGGGTGGAGGGTGATGGCGATCGGGGTCATGTCCCCGAGCTGGGTGTACAACGCAACCGACACCAACGCTGCGGCGTTGCTCGCGGGGTGCTACCTCGGGGTCGCCCGACCCCGCGCGTGGCGGTCGGCAGGCTGGTCGGTTCCGGCCCTGCTGGTCCTCATGTTCCTCCCCGTGTTCGGCGAGGAGGGCTCAGCCCTTCTCTGGGGTGGCTTTGTTGCAGTAGCACTCGGCGTGGTAGCCATCCAGCATGCCGTCGCCCGACCCTCGTGGTTGGAGACGCCGGTGCTGGTGTGGCTGGGAAAGATCTCTTACGGGCTCTACCTGTGGCACTACCTGTTCGTTCGCAGCGGCATCCCCGTCTGGGCCGCCGTCCCGCTCACGGTCGCGACGGCTGCCGCCTCCTGGTATCTCGTCGAGGAGCCGGTGCGGCGGTGGCGCCGGCGTCTCGAGAAGCGAAGCCCGACGAGGGAACCGGCCCCTCTCGCCCGGGCGGGGCAGAGCCTTCCCCCGGTGTTCATCCCTCATCCCCTGAACGCATCACAGATCTTCGGGTCGCCCGAGTTCATCGTCGACTTCGGACACGATGGAGGCCTGTATCCCACCTTCGGACCGCTTATCTCCTCACCTCCACGGGGTTCGTCCCGCTCCGACCCACTCACCGCGGACCGCGAGCCCCGGACAGCAGTTCGTGGTCTACGAGGGCGGGCCGATGGTCCGTGAGGGCGTGATTCGCTCCCCGTGGCGACTGCGATCATCCCGGTTCGCGACGCATCGCCTCGATGGTTTCGGTCGCCCAGCCGTGATGGGCCATCTCGCCCGAGTCGGGGAGATGGTCGAGGTCGAACCAGTGGGCCTCGGCGACGTTCTCCCCCTCATCGATCCCCGGGATCGCCGGGAGGTCGGCGCGGTAGTGGAACACCAGGTGCCACCAGTCGTTTCCGAATGACTCGATGTTGGCCAGCCCGAGGTCGGCGTCGGGCACGCCCGCCTGGTCGGCGACGATCCGTTTCGCCGCATCGTGAGGGTGCTCGAATGGCTGGAGGAAGTCGTCGGGGAGGAACCAGCCGCGCTGGCCGTCGTAGGCGCCGACGTCGCGGTATTTGACGAGCAGGACCTTGCCTTCGGCGAATAGAGCCACATCGGCGACGAGTCGGTGAAGCGTGCACTCCACTGATTTCCCCTCTCGGTGTGGGCGCGGATCCTAGGTCGCGCCGTCCAGGGCCGGCGGGGCTCGAAGGTCCTGAT
>JAUYIV010000364.1 GCA_030688105.1 Actinomycetota bacterium
AATACATGTTGACGCGGCGATTCCGGCCTGATCGCACCCCACTCCTCCCGCGAACTGGAGGGTCCCAGGCGCGGCGGTGGGGCCAGTGTCCGAACCTCCCGGTCGCTGGCCATCTTGGGTGCGGTCGAGCCCGGCCGGTCAGTGGGCGGCGTCTGCCCGGTCCCGCGACGCGAATGGTCGTCGTTCCCGGCGTCGAGCCCAATCGCCAATCGCCCGTCGTGCGCTGGCGAGGGCACTTGTGCGACTTGCCAAATGCCAATTGCCGGTTGCCGGGCCGAGCGTCAGAGAGTCCTCCTACGCCACGAAGGCGACCAGCATCCCGCCGTAGATGGCGGTGAGGGCGGTCATGGAGGTCACCATCATCGTGGTGTTGGTCTTCAGCTGCTTTTGCATCATCTCGAACATGTGGTGCATGTTCTGGTCGACGCGATCGAACCGATCCTCGATCCGATCGACGCGGTGCTCCAATCGGTCGAACCGCTCCTCGAGCCCGTCGAACCGTTGCTCGAGGTTGTCGAAGCGGACTCCCACTGCTTCGAACTGGCGGTCGACATCGGCCTTCTTGGCCAACTCGTCGGGTGGGGGCGGCAGTCGGGTCATCAGGGTGTCGGCATGCTCGGCTCCGAGGACCTCCTCGAGGCGAGCATACAGCGCACGGATGCTTGGATCGGGCACGGACACGGCGGCTCCTGGTCGGGCGGATGGGCATCGTCTCTCACCGGTGTGACACGTCTTGAGGCGAGAGTTCTCCCCGCGGATGACTCTGTGGGCGGGATTGTGGCCTCTCCCCCGGAGGGTGGGGATAGTGGCCCGAAGGGCCCAAGGGGCGACCTCCCCTGCGTGCGCGTGGGCGCGACTTCCTGGGGGCTGGAGGCTGGGGGCTGGAGGCTCAGGGAGGCACCCTACGAGTGGGTGTGCTGCTCGGCCTCTCCCCGGTCGAAGAGGGCCACCAGTTCGGCGTGCCGGTCGGCGTCCCACGGCAGATCGAGCTCGACGAATCCCTTGCGGGCGATGGTGAGCCGTTTCTTCGCCTCGGTGAACTTGCCCAGGTTGGCGTACACCAACGCCAGGTCCTGGTCGCAGAGGGCGGCGTCGGCGGGGCGGCCCCAGGCATGGAACAACCGGCGGGCCTCGAGGAGGCGCTGCCGGGCCTCCTCGTGCCGGCCGAGGTGGTCGAGGGCATGGCCGAGCCGGCGACTGCAGTCGGCGAGCCGCCGGGTCTCGCGGAACTCCTTGTAGATCTGCCGGGTCTTGCGATGCAGCGCCGCCGCCTCCCGGTGGCGCCCCGATTGCGAGAGGAAGTCCCCGGCGATGTCGTCGGCGTCGGCGAGCCCGATCACATCGTCGTGGTCCCGGAAGACCTCACGGGCGAAATCGACGGCGGCACCGGCATCGTCACGGTTCCCCCGTGCCCACTCGGCCTGGGCGAGGGAGAGGAGGGCGGTCGCCGCCCGGTGATGATGGCCCAGATCCATCCACAGCTCGGCCGCCTCGGTCAGGAGGCGGGACGCCCGATCCAGGTCGCGATCGGCATGGAGGAGGGCGATACCCAGGTTGTGACGGCCCCGGGCCATGTCGATGTCGTTGCCGCGGCCCCGGTACCCCTCGAGGGCCCGCTCCAGATGGCTCACCGCCTCGTCGTACCAGCCGAGGGCGGTGGCCACCAGGCCGATCTCGTTCTCACACCCGGCGATCTCCCGGATGTCGGCGCCCACCGACTGGAGGATCTCCCGGGCCTCCATGTGGTGCTCGAGCGCCTTGCGGTTGTCGCCCATACGGTTGAGGAGCGAGCCCAGCGATCGGAGCGCCATCCCGAGGCGGGCACGATCGCCGAGGTCGCGGAACACCTCGACGCCGCGCTCGAGGTGGCGCAACCCCATCGCCGGGGTCACCAAGGCTGCCAGGGCGTCGCCGAGGATCACCGAGGCCGTCGCCTCCTCGGCCTTGCCGGTGCCCTCGAAGAACTCATGGGCGGACTGGAGGAACGGGAGCGCGGTGTCGGGGTCCTCGAACTCCCACCAGAAGACCCGGCCGGCTTCGAGGTGGCATCGCGCCGCCCACGCCTCGTAGCCCGGACCCAGGACGAGAAAGCGGTTGTGCGCCGCCCGGTACGCCCCCAGCGCCTCTTCGAAGAGCCCGTGATCGAACAGGGCCTTCCCCAGGTCGAACCGGGCCCGGGCACCCGCCTCGCCTGCGCCGTGGACCCGGCTCAGCGCATCGGTGATGTCGTCGTACTCCATGGGACGAAGGATCGCATGTCGGTGTGACGGGTGGGAGTGGCCTCCCTGGAGTCGACCAGATGAATCACCGCGGCCGGTAGATGTGGGGACACGCTGCGCCGGGGCCCGCGGCTGCGGGTCGGTCGCTCGACGACGACCCGGCGCGGTGACCGCCCTCGCATCGCCTGCCGAATTCCCAGAGGTGGCGCCTCTCGTCGTAACCCCGGGGAACCGGCCACCGCTAGATTCTCCGCCCATGACCGCCAGCGCGACGGGGCGTCGCATGGGCCACTCGGTCGCCGCCGTCCTGGTGTTCGCCCTGTCGCTCGTGGGGGTCGCCCTGCCCCTCATCGTGGGCGGCATGCCCGAGGCCGCATGGCCGATCCCGGTGGCCTTCGGCCTGCTGGGGCCTTGATGCTGTGGCGGCGCCCCGGCAACGTCATGGGATGGGTGTTCTCCGGGATGGGGGTGAGTGGCCTGGTAGCCGGGGCGGCGCCCGAGGTCGGCGTCGGGGAGCTGTTCGGGCGCCTCGGCTGCTTCTCCTTCCTCTTCCTCACGGTCGCCATCCTCCCGATGCTGTTCCCGACCGGGCGTCCCCTGACCCCGCGGTGGCGATGGGCCCTCTACGGCACCTTCGTGGCATACGCCGCCATCGCGTTCCTGGTGATGTTCCAGGAGCAGCTGTGCGCCGAGTGGCTGAGCGGGCCCGCGGGAGACCGGTGCCTGCGCCGGGTGGACAACCCGATCGGCATCCCCGGCATCGAGGACCCGGAGGGCTCGGTTGCGGGGGCGATCCTGTTCGGGCGTTCGGGCTCGCCGCCCTGGCCGGGCTCACCTCGCTGGGCATTCGCCTCCGTCGGTCCCAGGGGGTGGAACGCCAGCAGATGAAGTGGCTGCTCTTCGCCATCGCCGGCGTGGTGGGCTTCACCCTGGCGATCGAGGCACTCGTCATCGGCATGCTGGGTATCCGGCCGCCCGACCTGGTCTACGAGCTGACCAGCGGGACGATCTGGATGGCCCTGCCGGTGGCGGCGGGACTGGCGATCTTCCGCCACGGCCTGTACGACATCGACCGGATCATCAGCCGCACCGTGGCCTACGCGGTGGTCGTGGGGGTGCTCACCGCCGCCTACCTCGGCGTGGTGGTGGGGATCGGCGCACTGGTGGGCATCTGGGACCCGCTAACTGCATGGTAGGGACTGGCTAGGGAAAGTTGCACTCCTGTCATTCTTAGTCGCTATGATGCGACCATGGATGACGATCTGAGGAAACAGCGGTCGGAGTCGGCTGAGGGGCAGGGGCGGGCTCGTCGTGCCTGGGAGGCGTATGCCCGGGAGGCGAATGAGCGGCGGCCGGAGTGGGTTGACCAGGCGATCAAGCGACTGGCCGGTAACTGGACTGCGGATCTCATGGGGTTCTGGATGTCGTGGCATCTCCATGGGGGGTTCGAGGGGTTGGAGAAGGCGGGATGGCATCGGGCGACGATCTTCCGGAAGCTGAAGAAGTTTCGGATGGTGTTCAAGGTTCATCCCGATGAGTACTCGGTGGTTGGTGTGACGCTCGATCGGCAGGCGTTCTGGGACCACTACCTCAAGGATCGCCCGGAGAACCAGGAGTAGTCGAGCCCATGCCCCACTCCCCCT
>JAUYIV010000373.1 GCA_030688105.1 Actinomycetota bacterium
ACCAGTGGCCGTCGGGTGCGTCCCCGCCTCCGGGTCGCTATTTTCCATCGGAGTCACCGCCGTCACCTGCACCGCCACCGACACCTCCGCCAACGAGGCGACCGAGCAGTTCACCGTCACCGTGCTCGACTTGGCCTTCGACGTGCTGCGGTATGCGGGGGCGAATCGGTTTGGGACTGCGGCGGCGATCTCCGTCGGCGACTTTCCGGATCCGGGCTTGGTCGATACCGTGTTCGTGGCGGTGGGGACCAACTTCCCCGACGCGTTGGCCGGGGCCGCCGTCGCCGGCAAGCTGGGCGCTCCCCTACTCCTGGTCCAAACCGACTCGATCCCCGCAGAGACCGCCGCCGAGCTGACCCGGCTCGGCCCGGCCACCGTCGTCATCCTCGGAGGCACCGCCGTGGTTTCCCCCGCCGTGGAGACCGCGCTCGGCGGCTACGCCGCCACCGTGATCCGCCTCGCCGGGTCCAACCGTTACGCCACCGCAGTGGAGATCTCGAAGTACGGGTTCCCCGGCACCGCCGACACCGTGATCATCGCCACCGGACTCGGCTTCGCCGACGCCCTCGCCGGCGGGCCCGCCGCCGTGTCCCTCAACGGGCCGGTCCTCCTCACCGACCCCAACAACCTCCCCGCCGTCGTCTCCGCCGAGATCACCCGCCTCGGACCGTCACGGGTCATCGTCGTCGGCGGCACCGCCGTGGTCTCCAACACCGTCGTCACCCAACTCGAGGCCTTGGCACCCGACGTCGACCGCATCGCCGGACCCAACCGCTACGAGACCGCGGTCGCCATCAGCCTCGAAGCTTTCGCCGCCGGCGCAGCCCGAGCCTACGTCGCCACCGGACTCAACTTCCCCGACGCCCTCGCCGGAGCCGCCGCAGCGGGCTTCTACGAATCGCCCATCCTCCTCGTCCCCGGCACCAGCCTCCCCGGCGCCGTCGCCGCCGAGATCACCCGGCTCGGCGCCACCACAATCGTGATCCTCGGCGGCACCGCCGTCGTCTCCAGCAGCGTCGAGACGGACTTGGAAACCCTGCTCGGGATCTAGCGCGAACGCGGCGCAGAACCCGCGAACCGGCAGGCGTCGTCGTAGTCGACCAGCGTCGGTGGGTGCTCCTCGTCCGAGCATGCCGGGCACGATGAATCCCGCTCCAGACGCAGTTCCACGAACTCTTCGGCCAAGGCGTCATAGGTCAGAAGACGACCGGCAAGAGTCTCCCCAACCCCGAGGATCAGCTTGACCGCCTCTACCGCCTGAATCGAGCCGATCACGCCCGGAAGTGCGCCGAGAACACCGGCCTCCGCACAGTTGGGGGCCAGCTCGGGAGGAGGTGGCTCCGGGAACAGGCACCGATAGCACGGCCCCCGGTACGGATCGAACACCGTCACCTGGCCCTCCCAGCGGAAGATCGAGCCGTGGACCACCGGGATCCGCAGGTGGAGCGACGCATCGTTGAGGAGATAGCGGGTGGGGAAGTTGTCGGCGCCGTCGACGACCACGTCGTATCCCTCCATCAGCCTGATGGCGTTGCCCGCCTGGATCGCCTCGGCATGCCGGATCACCTCGACGTCGTCGTTGAGCCGCCGCAGAGCCTCGCCGGCCGAGTCGACCTTGAGGGCACCGACCTTGGTGGCGTCATGGAGCACCTGGCGCTGCAGGTTGGTGAGGTCGACGACGTCGGGGTCGACGATCCCCAGGGTGCCGACCCCCGCCGCGGCGAGGTAAAGGGCGACTGGGGACCCCAGCCCGCCGGCACCGATCAGCAGCACGCTTGCGTCCAGGAGCCGCTGCTGACCGGCCTCGCCGATCTCGCGGAGCACGAGATGGCGCGCGTATCGGGCCTTGTGGCCGGTGGACAGCCCCTCCGGCATCACGATCGGATGGCCCAGGCGCCGCCATTGCGCGATCCCACCGGCGAGCGAAGACACGTTTTGGTAGCCCATCTCTTCCAGGGCCTTGGCGGCCAGAGCCGACCGGTCGCCCACCGCGCAGTAGAGCACGATCTCGGTGGCCGGATCCGGGGCCATCTTCGAGATCACCCCCTCGAGGTTTCCCCTCGGCACCAGGAGGGCTTCCGGGATCACCCCCCCGACGAACTCGCCGACCTCACGGACGTCGACGACGACCGGCGGTCGACCCCGCCCGGCGAGATCGTCGACGGAGACCTCCCGGATCTCCGCCCGTGCCCTGGCGACCAGCTCGCGGTAACTCAGCGGCATCGCGCCACCTCGACACCCGACGTCGCGCCCGACTCGATGGGCTCCTCGTCGACACTCCCCCTCTTGATCCGCCATGCCCGCAGTTCGGGTGAGTCCGAGTCCACCAGGCCGACGATGAGATACACCCAGTCGGGCTCGAGTGCCCGGGCGATGTCGGTCCGGGAGGGGATCGGCGCCGTCCTGGGATGGGAATGGAAGGAGCCGCCCAGAGCCCAACCGTTGGACTCGGCGTCGGTGAGCGAGGCGAAATGCTCATCGGGGTCGACGGTGAACGAGATCGGCGACCGGTCGAGGTTGGCGAGGCAGTAGACCCGCCGGAGGCAGCCGTCACCGTCCACCGCCAGGAGCCCGCAAGCCTCCTCGGGGAAGGCGCCGCGTGCGTGCGAGATGATCTCGTCGCGGACGGCTTCGGAGAGGTGCATCGCGGAACGGTAACCCAGTGGAGATTTCAGATGTCAGATCTCAGATGTCAGGGAGATCAGGAGACGACGGATCACGAACGAGCGACGGGCGGCCGTCTCACGGCTCGATCACCACCCTGATGTCGTCGCCGAAGCCCTCCAAGCGGTCCATGGCCGCGTTCACCTCTCCGGCCTCGAGCGGCACCCGCCGGGTGATCGCATCGGTCAAGTCGAGCACCCCCGCCGCCGCCAAACCGAGCAGCTCTTCGATCTCCGATGAGAGATGGTCCGCCGAGCCGCGGACATCGGCCTCGCGCTTCACCAGGTCGCGGTACGGATCGAGTCCGAACTCGCGATGGGTGATGCCGACCGCGACCGCACGACCCGACGGCGCCAGGGAGCCGAGCGCCCACCGCATCACGCCGGCGCTTCCCACCAACTCGAGGGCGACGTCGACGCCCCCCTGTTCGAGCAGGAATGCGACGGCATCGCGGTTTCCATCGACCGGCTCTGCGCCGAGGCCGGCCGCCACCTGGAGCTTGCGCGGGTTCACGTCGACGGCGTACACCCTCGACGCCCCGAGAATCCGGGCGAGCAGGATCGCGGAAACCCCGAGTCCCCCCGCGCCGAAGACGGCCACCCGCGAACCAGGACCGGTTTCGCCGCGGCGCAGGGCATGGAGGGCGGTGGCGGTGGAACACATCATGATCGCCGCCACCCCGGTGCCGACTCCCTCCGGAATCGGATAGGCGTTGCGCCCCGGCACCACGATCTGCTCGGCGTACCCGCCCTGCCGATCGAGCCCGATCATCTGACCGACCTCACAGAACTGCTCGGCGCCGCGTTTGCATTGGGGACAGGTTCCGCAGGTCACGAGATAGTGGACGCACACCCGATCGCCGATGGACCGGCCGGCTGCTCCCTCCCCGACGGCGACGACCGTGCCCGCCACCTCGTGCCCGGGCACGAGCGGGAGTGACGGGACCGGGCGTGTGCCCGACCGATAGTGGACGTCGGACCGGCAGATCCCGGCGGCATCGACGCGGACCACGAAGTCCCCTGGACCGGGCACTGGGTCCGGCAGGCCGACCTCGATGAGCGGGGCGCCGTACTCGGAGATCGCCAATGCGCGCACGAGGGGAGGCTAGGGCGAGAAGATCTCAGATCTCAGAGCCGTTCCTGAGGGAGGGGCCTCGTGCGTAGGCGGGCGATCCGGCCTACTGGTCGAGGAGCAGCAGGAAGACGATCGGTTCATCCACCGTCTCCGGCCAATACAGCCCGAAATCCACACCATCGCAACTGACTACGACAAGCCACGCCCAGCCCTTCTCTCCGACTACTCGGTTCTGCCTGGCCCAGGCGCGCTGCGGATCCGCCACGACCCGCCGTATCGCATCGTCGACGCACTCGGCCTCGACGTCATCGAGCTGGTCGTACCGTTCGGAGAACTCCGGAGTGACTTTGAAGTCCATGACAGCACCTTACCACCCTTATTCCCTATTGAGGTAGATTGGGTATTGACCTGATTCCCCATCTGGGGTACTGTCCCCAGTAAGCCCTAGGAGGAGAGTGCCCAACCATGACCGCCAGCCACGGTCATCGCCGTGTGATTCTTGAAGTCGACGACCGGGGACGCGTATCCCTGGGCAAACTCGGCTTCCGCTCGATGCAGGTTGTTGCAGACTCGACAAGCGACGGCGGCTTGATACTGCATCCAGCTGTAGCGATGACGCCTG
>JAUYIV010000374.1 GCA_030688105.1 Actinomycetota bacterium
GCGGGCGTCGAGCCAGCGTTCGGCGTCGATGGCTGCCTCACATCCCATACCGGCAGCCGTGACCGCCTGCCGGTAAATGTGGTCGACCACGTCTCCCGCCCCAAAGACGCCCTCGACGGACGCCGACGTGTTGTGGAACACCTGTAGGTATCCCTTCTCGTCGAGATCCAATTGGCCCTCGAAGAGCGAGGTGTTCGGATCATGTCCGATCGCGACGAAGACTCCCTGAGTGGCGAAGTCCTCGAGCTCGCCCGAGTCGAGGTTCTTGAGCCGGACCGCCTCGACAGACGTGTCGCCGAGAACCGCTTCGACCACGGTGTTCCAGAGGACGTCGATCTTGGGATGGTCGAGGACCCGGGCGGCCATGATCTTCGATGCCCTGAACTCGTCGCGGCGGTGCACCACGGTGACTCGGGAGGCGAATCTGGTGAGAAAGAGCGCTTCCTCCATCGCCGAGTCGCCTCCTCCGACGACGACGATCGGCCGGTCCTTGAAGAAGAATCCGTCACATGTGGCGCATGCGGAGACGCCGTAGCCGCGGAGCTTCTCCTCGCCGGGGACGTCGAGCCAGCGCGCCGAAGCGCCGGTGGCCACGATGATCGACTCGGTCTCGTATTCGTCACTTCCGACCGACACCCTGAACGGGTGTTGTGACAGATCAACCCGGGAGACATCGGAGGTGATGATCGTGGTGCCGAACCGCACCGCCTGCTTCTTGAAAAGCTCCATCAGCTCGGGGCCCATGATCCCGTCGGGGAAGCCGGGATAGTTCTCGACGTCGGTGGTGAGCATGAGTTGACCGCCGGCGGCGACTCCTTCGATCATGAGCGGCGCCAGGTTGGCCCTCGATGCGTAGATGGCCGCGGTCAATCCGGCCGGGCCGGACCCGATGATGGTGAGCTTTTCGGTCACGAGTCGTCCTTGGGGGCTGGGCGCGTGCGCCTTGACCAGAGAAACACCCCGACGGCCAGGAATACTCCGGCCACCACGGCATATGTGATCTCCATGTAGCCGGTGCAATCGCATGTCTTGCGGGTCACCTCGCCGCCGATGCGGAACAGGCCCACCAGCAGGAACACCAGGGCGGTGGCGACGAGCGTCAGCGCGAGAAGCCCGAGAGTGACGAAGTTGATGGCCCGGGCGATCTTGTCGACGGTCAGCGACCGGATCTTCGTGGCCAGAGCCTCGAGAAGGTCGGCGATCCGGCTCGGATAGTCGTCTCGACTCGGTTGCACGTCGGCCATGGATTCGAGGTTAGAGGGTCCGCCGATGGGGCGTGTCCCATGTCCACGGGGGGCCACCGTCCGGATGTCCCTGGAGCGCCATCACCACACCCTCTCGGCCGTGCCCGGCGGGGCTTGCGACGGGGACGCACTGCTCGGGGATCAGGGCAGCGAGGCGAGAAGTGAGCAGTCGGTGGGGGAGTAGGCGGCAATGGCAGCGACCGTTTCGTCCACCGTGGTGAAGAAGACGAGCGCCTGCTGATCGCCGATCGTCAACTCGATGACCATGAGCCCACTGCCGTCGGCCGCGATGAGTGCCCGGGCCTCGGCGACGCATCCGGTCTCCTCCGTCGGCTCGAAGGCGGCTTCCGACTCCGGATCCTCGATGAAGGCGACAAGCCGCGTCTCGACATCTTCCTCCTCAAAGCGTGCGGTCAGCTCGGGATCGCCGGCGGCCACGGTGGTCGAGACGACGCCCCCGCCGTCCCCGAAGGGTGCGTCGGTGTTCTCGGCGCCCCCCATCGTCGCCGCAGGTGCGGTCTCCGGTGAGGTTCGGGAGGCATCGTCGTCGGTCTCGGCGAGCTCCAGGGACACCGCGGAGGGGTCGATTTGGTTGCTGGTGAGCAAGCCGGTGAGCGGAACGACCGCGATGAGCGCGGCAAGGGTGGCTGTGGCGATGGAGATGGCAGCCCAGGGCACGGTTCGCCTCCCGGCCGGCGCGACCTGCGACTCGGGGTCGAGCCCGATGGCAGTCGCCACGCCGAGCCGGATTCTGGCGCGTTCCTCGTCGGCGAGCCGGGCGATGGGAGCACCGCGGACGGCGTCCAGGGCCCGTCGCTGGGCGGTGAGCTCGGCGCTCGCCGCCGGATCCATGGAGATGGCGCGTTCGAGCGCGGCGGCCTGTTCCGGCTCGAGCCGGCCTTCGGCGAGGGAGGCGATGAGATCCTGGTCGTAGTCAGGCATTGGCTTCTCGAATAGGAGTGTCTGAGGGGCTTCGGAGGTTCCCGAGCGATTCGGCCAATAGGCGCCTTCCCCTGAAGACCCTCGACTTCACCGTACCCACGGGCACCTCGAGGATCTCGGCGACGGTCTGTAGGGAGAGGCCCTCCACGTCCGAGAGGACCACTGCGGCTCTGAACTCGTCGGGGAGGGCGGCGAGCGCCGCCTCGATCTGGGGTCGGAGCTCCGCAGAGAGAAAGCTGTCGCCCGATGACACGTCGGCGGGATCGTTCGACTCGGGCAGGGGTGCCACCGCGTGCCTCCGCTTGCGGCGGGCGTGGTCGTAACAGGTGTTCACCGCCACCCGGTACAGCCAGGTGCTGAATGCCGACCGCCCCGCAAACCGATCCGCCTTGCGAAACACGGTGACGAAGGTCTCCTGAGTGGCATCGAGTGCGGACTCCCGGTCGCGGAGCATCCGGAGGCACACCGCGAAGACCCGATCCTGATGGGCGCGCATCAGCTCGTCGAACGCAGCAACGTCTCCACGGAGGTAGCGCGCGATGAGATCGGCGTCGGTCTCGGCCCGGTCGGTCATTCGCGGGAACGGTAATGGTCGGCCGCCCTTCCGTCGGCCAACCGCGATACGCAGGTCCCGATACTCACACGCAAACGACTCTCAATGGCATCTCGGATCGCGTCATGGTCTCCGCCCGGCGCAATACGCAATACGCCAGACTCGGCGACCACTTGGTGGCGCGTTCTGTCGTATTGCGAATCGCGTATCGCTCCCTACCCGCGAGGCGACCAATCATGCGCGAGACTGAACGGCGTGATCCGCATCGTCACCGACTCGTCGTGCGACCTTCCCGATGACATCGTCGCCCGGCATCGGCTCACCGTGGTGCCGCTGACAATCCGATTCGGGGACGAAGAATTCGTCGACCGCGAGGAGCTCACCAAGGATGCCTTCTGGGAGAGACTCACCGGCGGCGAGGCACTGCCCGAGACCGCCGCTCCTTCGGTGGGGAGATTCCACGAGGCCTTTGGACGGCTCTCCTCGGAGGGAGCCGACGGGGTCCTGGTCATCTGCCTCTCCTCGGCGATCAGCGCAACTCATCAGGCGGCGGTCCTGGCGGCTGACGGCTATGCCGGCGGGATCCCGGTCCGGGTGGTCGACAGCCGTCTCGTATCCGCAGCGCTGGGTCTGGTGGTCGTCGAGGCGGCCGAAGTCGCGGCGGCAGGTGCGACGATCGCCGAGACCGAGCAGATCGCCCTCGAGGCGGCGGCGAACTCGAACCTGCTGGCGACGCTGGACACCCTCGAATTCCTCAAACGAGGCGGCCGGATCGGTGCCGCCGCGGCGTTCTTCGGGAGTCTGCTCGACTTGAAGCCGCTGGTGGCGTTCGCCGACGGTGTGGTTGCGCCGGCGGGGCGAGTCAGGACGAGGCGGAAGGCGGTGGCGGCGATTCTGCACCACGTCGGCGGAATCGCCGACCGGATCCAGTCGCTCAGCGTGATCCACTCAGATCCCGATGACCTGGAGGCTTTCGAGCAGGCGCTCGGCGAGCTGTACTCGGGGGACACGATGGTCGCCCGGCTCGGCCCGGTGGTGGGGACCCACGCCGGGCCAGGCGTTGTGGGAGTGGCGTACACGTTGGATGGTCCAACTCGGCGCTGAGCGATCCGCCATCCGCCGAAGATCCGGCTTTCCCCCC
>JAUYIV010000382.1 GCA_030688105.1 Actinomycetota bacterium
CGGCCCACGTGCCACACCGCCGCCTCGTGCTCGGACGGATCCGGCACTGAGATGAGGGCGAGTGAGCCCCGGCTTGGCCCGGGCGAGCGAGCTCGATAGGCCGGAGGCCACCTCGCGGCGAAGCCGGGAGGGAAGAGAAAGCGAGGTCATTGCCCGCGTCCGGGTCCCCAGAGGACCACCAGAGCCGCGAGGCTCAGCGTGATGAGGAAGATCGGGAGCAGCAGCAACACCGCCGGCAATGCGTCTCCCTCGAGGGCCGAGCGGCTCGTCTCGGGCACACTCACGAAGTCGAGGCTGAGTGAGGCCATGGCCAGCAGCACACCGATGTCGATGACGATTCGGGACGCATGGAACGCGAGGGTCGTGGGAGCTGAACGGTGCTGGCGTTGCACGTGCCCTCCGGGCAGACCGGCGGAGTGGGGGCGGAGGTTAGCCCTCGGCCAAGATGTCAGATGTCAGATCTCAGATAGCCGTCAGCTGAGCCGGCATCAGGTCCGATCCGTTTCCGGCTGCTCCCTGTGATCTGATGGTCTGACCGCTGCTGACATCTGAGATCTGACATCTGAGATCTAAGAAGGGTGGCGGTACCATCGCCGCCGATGTCGTCCGGTTCGGTCCCGCCTGGCCCCCATGCTTCGGCGCGTCGAAGGGCGCGCACGATCCTCGATCGCCTGGTGAGGCGGTACCCGGACGCCGGGACCGCGCTCGAGTACGACGATCCATGGCAGTTGCTCGTTGCCACCGTCCTGAGCGCGCAGACCACCGACGAGAACGTGAACCGAGTGACTCCGATCCTCTTCGCCAAGTGGCCGTCGGCAGCCGACCTCGCCGCTGCCGATCCCGAGGAGGTCGAGGCGGTCGTGTACTCGACCGGCTTCTATCGCCAGAAGACCGCGGCGATCGTGGCGTTGAGCGTCGACGTGCTGGAGCGCTTCGGCGGCGAGGTGCCGGATGACCTCGACCGGCTGGTGACCCTCAGGGGCGTCGGGCGGAAGACGGCGAGCGTCGTGCTCGCCGAGGCGTGGAACAGGCCGGCGATCGCGGTGGACACTCACGTGAAGCGGGTGTCGCGCAGGCTCGAACTGACATCGGAGACCGACCCCCGCCGGATCGAGGGGGATCTCCGCGCCCTCTTTCCCGAAGCCCGGTGGGCAGGGATCTCGATGCGGGTCATCCAGTTCGGACGCGACACCTGTATGGCGCGGAGGCCCCGATGCTGGGACTGCATCCTCGAGGATCTGTGCCCGTACCCCTATAAGACCGTCGAGTGATGCGGCTGCGGTCGCCTCACGACCGGGCGATCCGCGCCCTGGCGCTGCCGGCCCTCGGATCGCTGATCGCCGAGCCGGTCCTCAGCCTCGTGGACACCGCGTTCATCGGGCGGGTGGGCAGGGATGCCCTCGCCGCCCTGGGTGTCGCCGCCGCGGTCTTCGCTCTGGCCTTCTTCCTCTTCAACTTCCTCGAGTACGGGACCACGACGGAGGTGGCGAAAGCTGTGGGGCGCGGGGACCTGGACGCGGCAGGACGCGCCACGGCCACGGCGATGACGTTGGCCGCCGGGTGTGGTGTGGCCGTGGCACTCGGGCTGGTCGCCTTGCGGGGCCCCATCGCCGGCTTGTTGGGGGCAGCCGGGGAGGTCCGCGCCGGTGCGGTGACCTACATCGGGATCAGGGCGCTGGCGGCTCCCGCGGTGTTGCTGGTTCGCGCCGCACACGGGGCGTACCGGGGTTACCAGGACACCCGAACCCCATTGCTGGTCGCGGTGGGGGTGAACGGAGTCAACCTGCTGCTCGACCCATTGCTCATCTTCGGATTGGGATGGGGGATCGGCGGGGCGGCCTGGGCCACGGCGATCGCCCAATGGGTGGGAGCCTGCTGGTTTGCGGCCCTGCTGATGAAGGGCAAGCAAAAGTACGGCCTCGCCGGGGCGCGGCCGGTCACCACCGAGGTGCGGGCATTCCTCAGGGTCGGGCGCAACCTCGCGGTCCGGACCGGAGCGCTGCTTGCCACGTTCACCCTGGCGACCGCGGTGGCCGCCCGGGTGTCCGAGGTGGCCCTGGCGGCGCATCAGGTCCTCTCGCAGCTCTTCCTCTTTCTCGCCCTGGGTCTCGACGCCCTCGCCATCGCCGCCCAGGCGCTGGTTGCCCGGATCCTGGGCTCGGGCGACAGGCTCGGCGCTCGCGAGGTGTCCGACAGGCTGCTCGCCCTTGGGGTTGGGGTCGGAGTCGCCCTCACGCTGGTCCTCGCGGTCGTCGGGCCGTTGGTCCCCGGCTGGTTTACCTCCGACCCGGAGACGCGGCGGGCCATCGCCGGCGTGTACGGGATTCTTGTCGTGCTTCAGCCCCTGGCCGCGATCGTCTTCGTCTGGGACGGCGTCTTCATCGGCGCCGGCGACTTTGGCTTCCTGGCACTGGCAATGGTCGGAGCCGCCCTGGTGGCGGGGACCCTCCTCGTGATGGTGCTCCCACTGGGGTGGGGGCTCAGCGGGGTGTGGTGGTCGATCGGTGCCCTGCTCGGGGCGCGCGGGCTCACCCTCGGATGGCGGAGGGTGGCTCCGGCCGGTCCGTTTCCACCAGGATCATCCCGCGGGTCTCGGGCAGGAAGAGGATGGTGACGGTGGAGGCGAGGAGGACCCCGCCGAGCATTGCGATCGTGGCGGGAATCCCCCAGGATTCGACCACGAAGCGGCCCGCAGCGAAGCCGGTGAGGCTCCCGAGCACGCTGGCGTTGATGATCCAGGCACCGGCGGTGGCTCGCAGATCCGTCGGGAAGAGCTCGGAGCGATGGGCGGCGAAGGCCGGGCTGAAGGCGAACCCACCCAGGGTCGAGAGGAAGATCCCGATGGCCAGGAGCGAGCCGCTGTCGACGAAGTAGAAAGCGACCCCGCCTCCCACTCCGACGGCGATCGAGACCGCCTCGGTCGGGCGCCGCCCGACCATGTCAGCCATCCGGCCTCCGGCGAGCAGGCCGATCGCCACCCCCGGAGCGCTGGCGAGGGCGAGCAGGAGCGAGGCCGACCCGGTGGACCAACCGAGCGAGTTCTCCAGGCGCACCAGCGCCAGGTTTGCTGCAGGGGCGGTGAACGCCGAGAGAGCGAAAGAGAGAACCGCCATCGGCCAGAAGCGCCCGGCGTGCCCCCGGCGGAACACCGCGGCCAGAGGTGGGCGGTCCGGGCCCCTCTGGAACGCCCGCGACTCGCGGAGTCGCTCGATGAGGAAGGGGGCGGCGAGCAAGGGCAGGGCGCTGAGGCCGAAGAGGACCCTCCAGCGATCCCCGGCGCCGAGCGGCCGGAGCAGAAGCCCGAATCCGGTGCCGAGTGACCCGAACAAGGCGAACAGCCCGATGGCGTAGCCGCGGATGCGGGGACCGATCTCCTCGGCGAGGACGACCAGGGCGAGGGATCCGATGGCGACGGTGCCGATTCGGGCAATCGACTGACCGGTTGCGAATGCCGCGGTGCCGGGAACGAGTGCCGTGGCCAGGTTTGCGGAGGTGAGCAGGGCGAAGGCAAGGAGAAGCGGACGCCGTCTTCCCCTGTGGTCGCCCCACCACGAGAGCCCGAGGGCGAGGAGCGAGGCCGCCCGGATCAGAGCCAACAGGTCGAAGATCTCGGCGTCGCTCAGGCCGAGGTCCTCTTGAACAAAGGGGAGCGCGTGGGTGACGACGGTCCCGGTCCAACCCTGCGTGAAGGCGACCACCGCAAACAGTCCCAAGATGGCGACCTCGCGGTGGCTGATCCGATCCGGCGGACGCAGCGCCCGAAGGAACGCCACCGTCAGGCGATCTCGCTGCCCGGGGGCACCGCCCGATCGGGTCGCAGGAGGACGACGCCGTGTTCGGTCATCACGCCGAGGACGAGGACATCGGAGCGAAACCCGGCAACGCGCATCGGCTCGAAACCGGTGACGGCGATCACCTGGGTGCCGGGAAGTTCCTGGGCGTCATACAGGTCGGTGATCTTCGCCGATGACTGCAGCTGCCCCAACTCTCCGAAGTCGATCCAGAGGCGAAAGGCAGGGTGGCGCGCCGTCTCGTTGAGCTCGGCGCGCACGACGGTCCCGGAGCGGACTGCGAGATCGTGCCAGTCCCCGATGGTGGGCACCGGCGGCAGGTTACCGGGAACAGTCGTTGGGCCGGTACCGTTTCAGGTCGGACGGGCCGAGAGGAAGCCGTGGACGTCGGAAACGTCAACATCATCGCAGCGTTCTTGTTCGGGACGCTGTCGTTCCTCTCCCCATGCGTGCTCCCGCTGCTGCCCGGCTACATGTCGATGATGTCGGGTTACTCGGCCGCCGACCTGTCCGGCGGGAGGGTGTCCACCGCCCGGATGCTCCGGGTCACGCTGCTCTTCGTCGGCGGGTTCACCCTGGTGTTCGTCGCACTCGGGGCGACCGCCACCTCCTTGCGGGGCCTGCTGGTTCGCAACGAGAGTGCCATCTTGAGCGTGGCCGGATGGATCGTGGTGTTGATGGGGGTGTTCATCGCCTCATCGGCGCTCTGGAACCCCAAGCTCCTCTTTCCGTTCATGCGCGAGCGCCGTGTCGAAGTCCGACCCTCCAGGCTGGGTGTGTGGGCGGCTCCCGTGATGGGAGCCGCCTTCGGCTTCGGATGGACCCCGTGCATCGGCCCGACTCTGGGGGCGATCCTCACGGTGGCGGCGACCGAGGAGACCGTCCCCCAGGGGATGTTCCTCCTCTTCATCTACTCGATGGGGCTCGGGGTGCCCTTCGTGTTCGCCGGCCTGGGCATCAACAAGGCATATGGGGCATTTGGCTGGTTCAAGCGGCATTTCACGCCGATCACCGTCGCCTCGGGCGTGCTGCTGGCGTTCTTCGGAGTGCTGATGATCAGCGGGCAGCTCATCGAGCTGAACGGCTGGTTCCAGAGGGTTCTGCCCAGCTGGCTGTGGAGTGTGTGAGGAACAATGTCCCGGGAACGTCCGGCCACCTACGGCGACACCGCCGGCGAGTACCTGGCGGCGCGGCGGGGTGCCGGGCTCGTCGAGGGGTCGCACGACCTGGTCTGGGTCGACGGGCGCGACGCCATCTCGTTTCTCGATGGCCAGCTCAGCCAGGAGATCGCGGCCATGGAGCCGGGCGAGGTGGCCCGCTCCTTCCTCCTCGAGCCGAGGGGAAAGTTGCGCGCCCTGCTCTGGGTTCTCCGCGGGGCGGATCGCGTCGGGCTCGTCGCCGACCGCGGCGTTGGGGCCGTCGTGGTGGAGCAACTCACCCGCTTCCGGTTCAGGGTCGAGGCCGCGATCGAGCCGGATGAGCGGCCTGTCGCCATGCTCTGGGGGGCGGAGTCACCCGCGGTGCTGTCAGCGGCCGGTCTGCCGGCCCCGGCCGGATGGGCGGAGGCAGAGGGGGCCATCGTCGCTTCGGTGGCGGTGGGTGTAGCGCGCTTTGCCGTGGCCGGTGTGAATGCCGATCGTCTCGTCGAATTGGGGGCGCGTCGCGTGGGGGCGCTCGCCGAGACCGCGGTGCGCATCGAGGCCGGGGAACCCGTGATGGGCGTCGATGTCGACGACTCCTCGATCCCTCAGGAGACCGGCCTGGTGCCGCAGGCGGTCTCCTTCACCAAGGGCTGCTACCTGGGCCAGGAGCTGGTCGCTCGGATCGACTCGAGAGGCCATGTCAACCGGATGCTGCGCGGCATCGTGATTCGGGACACCGTCATCCCTCCCGTGGGCGCAGAGGTGGTCTCTGGCGACGCCGTTGTCGGCTCGGTTTCGTCGGTGGGTGAGTCACTCACCCTGCGAGCTCCGGTCGCGCTCGGCACCGTCCGGCGTGAGGCGGAGCCGGGAGCGGATGTCCAGGTGCGCTGGCCCGGCGGCTCGGCCCGGGGAGAAGTGAGGGCTTTGCCTCTCGACGACTTCTCCGGGTGAGGGCGCATGCCGAGATGGTTCACAGATGTCGAACATTCGGCTCCGAAAGTCGTCCCATGGACAGACCGATGGTGAACCGATGACCACGAGCCGGGGCACGGTGCTGCTGATCGAAGACGAGGAGGCGATTGCCGACCTCGTACGAATGTATTTCGAGCAGGAGGGATACCGGCTCGTGCACGCTGCGGATGGCGAGCGTGGCCTCGAGGCGGTACGCGACAGGGATCCCCGGGTCGTGCTGCTCGACCTTGGACTGCCCGGGATTGATGGCATCGAGGTGTGCCGTCGGATCCGTGCATCGTCCGACGTCCCGGTGATCATGCTCACGGCTCGCGATGGCGAGGTCGACAAGGTCGTCGGCCTCGAGATCGGCGCCGACGACTACGTCACGAAGCCGTTCTCCCCGCGCGAGCTGGTCGCCCGAGTGCGCGCCGTGCTCCGCAGGTCGGAAGAGCCTGCCCGGGTACCGTCGACCCTCGAAGTCGCCGGGTTCGAGATCGACTCGGGCAGACGCGAGGTGCGCCTTCCGTCGGGTGAGGTCGTGCGGCCCACGGCACGGGAATTCGATCTCCTCTGGTATCTGGCGGAGAACCAGGGCCTCGTGCTGTCGCGCCCCCAGATCCTCGAGGCGGTGTGGGGTTACGACTACTTCGGCGAGACTCGCACGGTCGACGTCCACATCAGGCAGTTGCGCAGGAAGCTCGACGGACTCCCGATCGAGACGGCGTGGGGGGTGGGATACCGCATGGGGGACGGATGAAGGCGGCCCCCAGCCCCCAGCCCCCAGCCCCCAGCTACCCGGGTTCCACACCAATTCGCATATCAGGTTTCCATGGACTCCAGGCTCTGGTAGATTGATTCTGCACGGGACTCGACCTCCAGTGCCTCCCGAGACTCGATTTTTGCCGCCTCCCGGGACGATTACAACCGCACACCAGCCGCCCGGAAGACGCCATGCCCAAAACGGACGA
>JAUYIV010000390.1 GCA_030688105.1 Actinomycetota bacterium
CAGCGAATCATCCGGACCGTCGCTCCGATGAGCCGGTAGGTGGGGGCGGCTCGCACGTCTCGCGACACCAGCACCGCATCGTGCTCGACGGCGATCGCCGCCACCAGGGCGTCGTACACCGACCCCCCCTCGATCCCGAGGCCGGCGCAGCGCCCGGGGAGCGCCGCATGGATGTCTCGTGGAACCGGCAGCCGGGTGGTCGGCGGAAACGCCCGGTCGAGATACTGCGCGGCGATCGGCCCGGGAACGCGGTGCGGATGGGGGAGTCGGGTCAGCACCGAGTAGGCCTCGACGGCGACCTGGGCGGGGAGCCGCGGGTCGTCGGCGAGTGCACCGACGGCGACGTCGTGCGCCTCGTGCCACGTGGCGAATGCGGCTACGACCACGCTGGTGTCGAGGACGATCACCGGCGAGTCTGTTCGAGCGTGTCGCGCACCATGGCGTCGCTGAGTGGCGGCATCACGTGTTCCGGCACGGCCACCAGTCCGTCGGCGGTCTCGACGAGCGAGACCGGTGTCGGCACCGGCACTATTTCGATGACGCCGCCGCGTTCGGTGATCTCGAGTTCGGCCCCACCCCGCAGGCCGAGCCGATCTCGCAAAGCCTTGGGCACCACTATCCGCCCGGCGGCGTCGATGGTCGTTTGCATGGGGTCAGAATACCAGAAGAGATGGTATTCAATCACCATTTGAAGCGTGACCTTCGCGCCCTGGCCTGGTTGCAACCTGGTCTCGCAGGGCTCACATCGGACCCGGGTGAACCGGATTGCAGCCTCGCGGCTGGAGGCCACTCCCTGGGTGGGTCCCCTACAACTCGGCCCCGAGCCACACCAGCCAGGCGCCGATGGCGACGAAGGGGACCGCCCCCACCACCATCTCGGCCGCAGTCGGCATGCGATCCCCGCGCACCAGGGCGGGGTCGCGCAGCATGATGGCGATGATGAGCACCGCGACCGCGACTACGCCCACACCGAGCCACCCCAACCCGGCGGGGAGGACACCCTCGGCAAGGGTTGCCCCGCTGATCCCTCCCATCCACAACAGGATTCCGCCGAAGGCGACGGTGACGAGGACCGCCACCCGGGGGAAGGGCACGCCGCAGAACAGCATCGCGCTCTGCCCGGCGAGGCAGCCGAGGACCCCCAGCACGCCCACGATGGTCGAGGCCCACACCAGCACCGGGGCGGCACCGGCGAAGTCGGCGTGGAGGCCGAGCACCAGCGCACCGAGCGCGAGGTAGAGGATCAGGAAGGCGTAGCTCTCCGCCCAGCCCAGCCACTCCCGTTTGGTGCGCTCATACGCGCCGAGCAGCGCCATCGATCCGACGAAGGCGCCGGCGGCGATGAAGGCGGCGGCTGCCAACGGCCTACCCGGCGTACGGCCGGGGCACCTCGGCCTGGCTCCGGGCTGCCGGAGTGGTCGAGCCCCGCACCAGCTCCATCACATAGGCCCCGATGCCGATGAGGAGGGCGGTTCCGATCACCGGGGTCCCGATCCGCTTGGGCAGTGCCTCGACCGTCATCAGCCCGATGCCGAAGGCCACCAGCCCCAGGGGGACTCCCCAGTACACGATGCGATCGACCGTGGTGCGACCCCCGCCGTGGAGCCGCGAGGCGATCACGCCGAAGAGCAGCAGGGTCATCACCCCGATGAACATCGAGTGGTCGAAGGTGAGCAGCAGGCCCTCCTCGGCGTCGGTGATGGCGTCGATGTCCATGGCGCCGGAGACGATCCGGGCGATGAGCACCGTGCCCAGTACGAGGTAAACCACCAGGAATGCGGTGCTCAATCGCGGATACACCCCGGTGCCGGAATCGCGCCAGCCGGCCGGGCCCACCTGGGACCAGGACCGGGCCACCAGCATCACGATGGCGACGATCATCAGTCCGTTGGCCGGGCCGAGCAGCTCCTCCTCGAGCCCGGTGATGAACCCGACGTTGACCATGACCCCGGCGACGAAGAGCAGCCACATCTGGGTGGCCCCGGCCCGGCTCCAGGAGCGGTCGCCGCGGAACAGCCACTCGATCACCGCGACCGCGGCCAGGATGAGGAACCCGATCACCATCGCCGGGGGATGGGCGTCGGCGATGGCAGTGGCGGTGTCGTCATCGAGCCCGGGCACCTCGCCCTGCGAGGTGTAGATCCCGAGCACGATCCCGAACACGGCGCCGATGAGCAGCGAGATCCACGCCAGCATCAGCCCGAGCCGGGCGACGCTCGGCTCCCCGGCGGAGCGGTGGTTGCGCCACAGCCACGTCAGGAACCAGATCACCACGAGGAACAGCACCGTCCCGAAGATCGGCCGCTGGATGCGGTCGCCCGGTATGCGGTCGCCGGCGAAGAACGCCGCCACGTACAGGGTGATCGCCGTGATGATGGCCCAGGACAGGGTGTTTCCCCGCGACACCTCCTCGCGAGACAGCATTCGCTTCCCGCCGAACATGAGCAGGGCGATGCCGCTGACCCCCATCGTGATCCAGCCCAGCGTCCCGGCGTGGACATGGGTGATGAGGGTGTCGTGGTCGGGCGAATAGACGTCGAGTCCGTTGAGTATCCCGATCACGATGGTGACCACGAACAGCAGAAGTGCCGCGATGAAGTTGCGCCGTGCTGCGGGCCACAGCTGCGATTCCATGATTCCCCCCCGGTTGTCGACACGCCGACGATACCGCGTTGAACCCGGCGTTGCCGGGCCGGGGAGGGGCGCCATCGAAGGACTCCGGGCAGGTTGCCGGTGTCGGAGCCACCTCCGGTGATCCTCGTAGGATCGTGCCGGTGCGAAATCGGCATGGCACGATCGAACCGGGCCGGGTTGGGCGGCACCTCGTCCCGTGGGTGGTGCTCGCGGTGGTGGGGCTGAGTGCCTGCGCCTCACCCGATGCCTCCGACCCGATCACCCGGGGCCGCGAGGTGTACGGGCGGATCTGCAGCGCCTGCCACGGCTCCGGCGGCGAGGGCGGAGTCGGCCCGTCGCTGCGGACCGTGCTCGACACCTGGCCCGGCTGCGCCGATCAGATCGAGTGGGTGACCATCGGCTCCGACGGTTGGATGGCAGCCCACGGCCCCGCCTACGGGGCGACCGGCAAGCCGGTGCAGGGCGGCATGCCCGCCCACCGGGACATCCTCGAGCCGGACGAGATCGCCGCCGTGTCCGCCTTCGAACGCGTCCGCTACGGAGGCGCCGACGAAGCGGCGACCCTGGCCGACTGCGGCATCGGCGCCGGGTGAGGATCGACCCCATCCCGCCCGCACCCCGACCGCAAGGCGCGGCGGAGACAACAGTGACGTCCTCCTCCGGCCGAAGGCCGGGGGAGGTGCCGAGCGGAATCGAGGCGGAGGGGGCGGTGGAGACAGCGGGCGCGACGCGGAAGGGCCGGATGGGGTCAGCGACCCCGCCGAATCGAGGGGATGACTACCCGAAAAATCACCCCCACTAGCCCGGGGCAACCGCCTACTCTTGCGGCGGCACTCACAAGGAGGGATCTGCTTGTCACGCGTCAGACGCGTCCTCGTTGCTTTCGTCATGGTGTTCGTATCGCTGCCGGTGCTGGTCGGCGCCGGCGGGGACGCCGCCCGGTCGGAGCATCAGCGCATCATCGACTTCTGGACGCCGGAGCGGGTGGCCCAGGCGATCCCCCGCGAGTTCGTCGCCGATCCGGCGACGGGCCGTTTCCAGCCCGCGCATCATGCTCCCGGCCACAGCGGTGGACCCGGAGGAGGAGGCCCCGGCGGAGGCGACTCCGGTGTCGTCACCGGAGCTTCGTGGACCGGAGAGGGCACTGTCACCGGCACCACCGGCAAGGTCCTCTTCGCGCTGGGGACGGACGCGCAGGGGAACGACCAGTACTGGATCTGTTCGGCGAGCGTGATCGCCGACCCGGTAAACAACAGTCGCTCGATCGTGCTCACCGCCGGCCACTGCGTGTACGACAACGAGGGCTCGGGTGAGTTCGCCTCCCACTGGATGTTCATCCCCGACTACGACGCCGCCCCGGCGCCCCTCGACCGGGAAGGCAACTTCTGTGCCGCGACGGCCTACGGCTGCTGGACCGCCAGCTCGCTCGTGGTTCACGCCGGATTCGCCTCGGCGGGCGGCTTCAACGACCAGGCAGTGCTCTACGACTGGGGCTTCGCCGTGGTGGGCGATGGCGGCAAGACGAGTGAGCTCGTCGAGGATGTGGTCGGCGCCCAGGCCTACGAGTTCGCCCCCCAGGCGATCGACGGGTCGGTCACCGGCTGGGCATTCGGGTATCCCGCCCAGAAGAAGTACAAGGGCAACGACCTGATCTACTGCTCCAACGCGATCGATGGCGACCCGTACAACAGCGACGACACTTACCGGATGAATCAGTGCAAGCTCAACGGCGGCTCGTCGGGCGGGCCCTGGTTCAAGGCCTTCGACGCTGGCATCGGCGAGGGCACCCTGATCTCCGTGAACTCGTACGGGTATCTCGGGGTCACGGCCATGCACGGCCCGATGTTCAACTCGAACACCCAGGCGACATACAGTGCCGCGCTGACCGCCGGAGGGGACACGACCGTCGGCTCGGCGCCCTAGGGCTCCAGCGGCAGCGGCTCCGCGAGGAGGTCGGCTCCCCTTCGGGGGAGCCGACCGCGTTGGGGGTACCGGCGTCGACATCATCCGCCAGGCACCGGGGAAGCCCGGCCTCGACCAGATCCTCGATTGGCCCGACATCTTCGACGCGCGATGACCCCGGCCGGCATCAGGCGCCGGCGAAGCCGTGGAGGAGCCCGAGACGAGGTGTGGCCCGGGGGGCAATCAGGGGCGTCTCTACGTGCGTTTGCACACCTGCGCGGCCGCCATCTCACCCTGGTCGGGCGGCTCTTCGGTTCGGCCACTCCCGGGCCGGTGCCAATCCTACGCCGTCGCCCCTCGATCGCTCGCGGGCCTAGGGCACCGATCCCGCCGGCACCACCCATTCGCATCGCTGCCCGGTGACGTCGGCGATCCGATCGAAGTCGGCGTCGTAATGGAGGAGGACCAGTCCGGCGTCCTCGGCCGCGGCGGCGACGAGCAGGTCGGGCACCTTCCGGCCCCTCTGGCTCGCCGACGCCAGGAGGCGCTGGACGTGGCGGGCGCGTACGAAATGGCGCGACTCGATCTCGACGAGGGCGAACTCGGCCAGGGACTCCATGTAGCCGTCCCACTCGGCGGCGTTTTGGGCCGAGTAGCCGATCTCGAGGTCGGTGATCGACGCCCGGCCGGCCCTGCCACCGTCGACCAGCGGGCCGACGACGTCACGGACGCCCGTGTTCCCCAGGCGGGTGAGGACGCTGGTGTCGATCAGGTGGGTCAGCGCCACGCCTCGCCCCGATCCGCCAGGTCGGCCGCCGCCAGCCGGTCGAGGGCTCCCTCGACCCGGGCGCTGCGCGCCGCGACGACCTTGCGCAGGGCCTGGTTCACGGTGTCCTTGATGGTGGCGGTGCCCAGCTCGGCCCTGGCGGCGCTGAGTGCTTCGTCGTCGATGTCGACCAGGCGCTTTGTCATGTCGTTCATGATATATACCTCATGCCACGGCTATATACGGACTCGATCAGTATCGGATCCGACACGGTTCAGAGCTTCGCGCGATGCCTCCGATCACGCTGGTCGAAGGACCGCGAGCGCCTGCGACACCGAACCGGCGGTTGCCCGACTGGCGAGACGTCCTTCGACGAGCGATAACCCTGCCCGCACGAGGCGCCGGCGGAGCCGGGAAGAAGCCCGGGACGAGGTTGTGACCCGGGAGGGCAAATCAGGGGCGTCTCTACGTGCGTTTGCACAACCGGCGCGGTCGCCATCTCACCCTGGTCGGACGGCTCTGCGGTTCGGCCACTCCCGGGCCGGTACCCAGCCTACGCCCGCGGCTCGAGCTTGGGGCGATGGGCTCGCCCGGTCACCCGCCCGGGGTGGGCCACATGGTCTCGACGACGAGGGTGCCGTCGGGAGGGTGGACCCGCATGGCGGTGTGATAGAGGTCGAGCGCCTTCCGTCTGCGGAACCAAGCGCTGACCCGCTCGCAGATACGCCCGTTCATCCGCACGAAGCCGGTGCCGCCGGCGCCAAGTGGGATCCAGTAGAGGTCGATCGTTCCCGCCACGGTGCGGTTTCGACCGGAGCGTCGCCCCGGATTCCAGGGCCGCAATACCCCGCGGGTGCGGAGCGGGCCCCAGACGCCTACCGAGCGTCTCGATCGGTCGCCTGTGCGTACTTCCGTTGGGCGGCCTGCTTGGAGACTCCGAGCATCGCCCCG
>JAUYIV010000394.1 GCA_030688105.1 Actinomycetota bacterium
GGGGGCCGGGGCAGGTGGGAGGTCACGGAGCCTCCCTTCGTCGGGCGCGGCGACGAGCTGCGCCTCCTCAAGGATCGCCTCCACGCCACCACCCGCGACAGGACGGCGCGACTGGTGTCGATCGTCGGCGAAGCGGGGATCGGCAAGAGCCGCCTCGCCTGGGAGCTGCAGAAGTACGTCGACGGGATCACCGAGGTGTTCCGATGGCATCAGGGCCGCTCTCCGGCCTACGGCGACGGGGTCACCTTCTGGGCGCTCGCCGAGATGGTCCGCTCGCGCGCCGGGATCGCCGAGACCGACGAGCCCTTGAAAGCCCGCATCAAGCTGCGGACCGCGGTTGCCGAGTACGTCCCCGCGGGCGAAGAGCAGCAGTGGATCGAACCGAGGCTCGCCGGCCTGCTCGGCCTGGCCGAGATGCCCTCGGGAGCTCGCAACGAGCTGTTCGCCGCCATGCGCAGCTTCTTCCAGCGGGTCTCGGAGCGGGACACCGCGGTGCTGGTGTTCGAGGACCTGCAGTGGGCCGATGAAGGCCAGCTCGAGTTCATCGAGGAGCTCGTCGAGATGTCACCGCGGCATCCGATCCTCGTGATCACCCTGGCCCGGCCCGAGTTCCTCGATCGCCGTCCGAGCTGGGGGTCCGCCAGACATCACTTCCTGTCCGTGCACCTGGGCCCTCTCGGCGACGACGAGATGGCAGAGCTGATCACGGGGACCGCTCCCGGGATCACCGAGCCGGTGGTCGAGCTTGTCGTGGAGCGGGCCGGTGGAGTGCCGCTGTACGCGGTGGAGTACGTCCGCATGCTGATCAACTCGGGGGACCTCGTCTTCGAGGGCACGGCGTTCCGCCAGACTCGAGAGCTGGCCGAGGTCGCCCTCCCCAATTCGTTGCATGCACTGGTCGGAGCACGACTCGATCGACTCGATGAGGGCAGCCGCTCCCTCATCCAGGACGCCGCCGTCCTCGGCCAGTCGTTCACCGTGGAGGGATTGACGGTGCTCACCGGGGTCCCCCCGGAGGCGTTGGAGCCCAAGCTGCGCGACCTCGCCCGCCAGGAGCTGCTGCGATACGAGACGGACCCGCGCTCGCCGGAGCGGAGACAGTTCCAGTTCGTTCAGAGCGTGATCCGCGAGGTCGCCTACGGGCGTATCGCCAAGGCCGACCGCAAGGACCGTCACCTCAAGGTCGCCGAGTACTACCGGGAGCAGGCCCCCGTCGAGGCGGCCGCGATCATTGCCAGCCACTACATGAACGCATACGACGCGGGGCCCGACGACGAGCTGGCCGACCGGGCCCGCCTCGCCCTGATGCAGGCGGCGCGACGCGCCGCCGAGCTGCAGTCGGCGACTCAGGCTCTGGCACTCGTCGATCAGGCACTGCGGGTACCTGCTGCCGACGCGCAACGTGCCGAGCTGTGGGAGTTCGCCGTGACGCCCGCCAGTGCTCTGTTTCACCACGAAGAGGCGATCGGCTACGCCCGCAAGGCATTCGACTGGCACACCGAGCACGGCTCACCCACCGACGTGGTTCGCGGGGCGCGCGTGCTCGGCACCGCCTACGTCGATGCCGACGAGCCGGCCGAGGCGGTCGCCGCGATGGCACCTCACTTCGACGCCGAACGCGCCGAAGAGCCCGAGATGATGACATTGGGCGCCGAGCTCTCTCGGGCCCACATGCGGGCCTCTCAGGCACGAGAAGGCGCCGAGGTCGCGCTGGCGGTGATGATCGCCGCCGAGGCCGCGGGCAACACGCTCCTGGTCATCGAAGCGATGAACAACCGCGGCACCGTCCTGCCCCTGCTGGGCCGCGTCAGCGAGGGCATCGCCCTGCTACGTGAGGCGCTTCGACTCGCCGAGATCCACGCCCTCTCGTTCCCGATGTTACGAGCCCTCAACAACCTGCTCCTCACCGAGGTCATCAATGGGATCGCAGCGACGGTCGTGGGCACGAGAAGGGGCTACGAACTGGCACACCGGATCATGCACGGTGGCCTTCTGGTCCGGTTGGCCGGAAGTCATGGAATCAACCTGGCGGAACTCGGCTCCTTCGATGAGGCGATCGCGGTCCTCCGCGAGGTCGACCCCGGCGAAGAGTCCTACTGGCGTCCCTTCATCGAGGCAACCATCGAGTGGATCCTCTGGATGCAGACGGGGGACGGGGCGCACCTCCGCGGCGCCCGCGAGCTGAACCGCCAGGTCCTCGAGTCCCACGAGCCGCAGTACCGCAGTTCGGCGATGGACAACGAGATCGGCCTGGCCTGGCTCGAGGGCGATCTGAGTTCTGTGCTCGACCTCGCCCCACAGGTCGAGCCGGTTTTCCCCGACCAGCTGTTTCGCCATCACGCCATCGCCGCTGCGCTGAGACTCGATGATCCGACCAGGCTGCGCCAGGCCATCGGCCTCATCGGGGCGACCTACGGCAGGCGCTTCGAGGTCCTTCGTCTCGCCGGGGAGACCGCCCTCGAAGTGCTCGAAGGAGACCCCGATCGCGCCGCGGCGCGGTTCGTGGATCTCATCGGAAAGTTGGATGAGGTGGAGAGCCCAAGGATTGCCGCCGAGTGGCGAGCGATCTTCGCAGAAGTGATGCCGGACCGACCTGAGGCCGCGGTGGCGGCCAAGGAGGCCCACGACTGGTTCTCCGAGGTGGGCGCTCAGGGGTATCTCGACATCTATTCCCATGTGTGGAGGCAGCAGCTCGGCGTCGATGCGGCGCTCGGCTGAACTCAAGATCT
>JAUYIV010000395.1 GCA_030688105.1 Actinomycetota bacterium
GGACGGGAGGGGGACTGCCGGCGCGGCACGTGGTCGTGGCGACCCGATCGCTCAACGAGACCGAGTCGGACCTGGCCAGGGAGTACTCGCTGTTCCGCCGGCTGGCGGCAACGTTTCGGCTGAGGAGCCTGCTGCGACGGCGAAGGCCCACAGCCAACCGCTGACGGCCCACGGCCAGACGCCAGTAACACTCCGCACGCCATCTGGCTGTCGGCGGTTGGCCGTCGGCCGCTGCAACAGGGTCCGGGATACGCGTTCGAACGCGTCTAACCCTCGGCGGCCTCCGCCTGGACGTCGTCCTCGACGCGGCGGAGCATCTCGAGAAAGTGCTCCCGGTCCAGCTCGAACCGGCTGACGTCTTCCTCGACCTCGCGGGTGATCTCGTCGATGGCGACGAAGAAGGCGAGCTGACCTTCGCGCAGCGCATCCACCAGCTCACCCTCATCGCTGGCGATCTTGAAGATCGACTGCCCATCGGTGACGAGTTTGACCCCGGCGAGGTGGTTGTCCATGTCCGCCGTCCGTCGAAGGTAATCCCACGCTCGCCGGACCCGTTGCACGGACATCCCGTTGTCGAGGAGGCTCTTCACCACGCGCAGGGCCACGAGGTCGCGAAACGAATAGAGACGACGCTTCCCCGGTCTGCCACCGGTGCCCTGGATCGAGGGTTGTAAGAGCCCGACGCGGTCCCAGTACCTGAGTTGATGCGCGGTGCAATCAGTCAGCCGACACGCCTGCTGTGCGGTGAACCCTTCCAAGCCTTCCTCTCTCCCTCCAGGGTCGCCGGCCGAAAGCAGCAGCCCGGCAACTCAGTCTCCCCCGAGGCTGGCGACTCTAGCGGCTGCGCCAGCGACGCCGCAGCCGTCCCACCATCGACTCGGGTGAGGCGGCACCAACTCCCGACCGCTTCCGCAAGATCGCGACCAGCCAGGCCGCGCTCATGACCATCACGGCGAAACCAAACAGCGCCACAAAGGTGCTGCTGGTGAAGAACACGAGCATCAGCGTGAAGCCGACGATGACCCCCAGGAAGGCCCACTTCAGCCGACCCCGCGACACGGACGCCAGGGTGGCGTCACGTACCGTCTCGGCGAGCTTCGGATCCTCCTGATAGAACTGCCGCTCGATCTCCTCGAGAATGCGCTGTTCTCTGTCGTCGAGTGGCATCGAGTTCTCCGGAAACGGTGGGTTACCGAGTATACCGAGCGTGCTCTATTCGGCATCGGATGCATGCCCGGAGAGTTGCTCGTCGCTCTTGGGCCGACACCCCATCGTGCCGTCTCCCCGGTCCTGGCCAAAGGGCGCCGTGAGGCAACGGTAATTACACTCTCCGGCCGTGCTCGAACGCCTCTACCTGGTGCGCCACGGCGAGGTCGAGAACCCCGACGGCATCGTCTACGCCGACCTCGAGGGTTTTCACCTGTCGCCTGCGGGGCGCGCCCAGGCAGCCACCGCCGGCGATCATCTCGCCGGTGACCGGCCCCAGATCCTCGTTTCCTCCCCCCTCGAGCGCGCCGTCGAGACCGCTGAGGTGATCGCCGACCGAATCGGTGTCGAGATGGAGACCGACATCCGCCTCCTCGAGTGGCGGCTGTCCGGCCGGTGGGCCGGGGTGCCCTGGGTCGATCTGGACGAGCACTTTCCCGGAGAGCTCGAGGCCTATCTGCTCACCCCCCACGAGCTCAGCTTCTCTCCGGAGAGCCTCGACGAGGTGGCCGATCGCATGACCGGTGTGGTCGACGATCTCGACCGGCGCGGGGCGACCGCCGCGGTGCTGGTGTCTCACCAGGACCCGGTTCAGGCGCTGCGCGTCGGACTCACCCGCGCCGGTCGCGCGGCGTTCATCAAGTCGAAGCCGGGGCACGCCTCGATCACCGCATTGCAGCGACAAGACGGCGAATGGATGGAGACCTCGTACTGGGAACCGAAGATCGAGTCCTCCGCCTTCCCCCCGCCGCCCAAGTCTTGAGTTCATGGCTCTTCGACCGACGCCTCTCCTGAACAGTTCACTGTGAACGGTGAACTGGCCGGGTCCGGAGTCGGCGGCATAATGCGCCGGTGCCTCCCGCTCCCCTGAGCATCGCCGCCTCCCTCGCCGCCGCCTCGCTCGCCGGGGCGATTCACCTCGCCGTCGACGACACCGCATTCGCCGCGGAATCGGCTGCGCTCGTCGCCATGGGAATGATCGTGATGTCGGTGACGTCGATCGCGGGAGTGCTGCTCTCCCGCGGCAGGTGGTCGCGGCCGGTCGCCGCCGGCGTCGCCGCGGGATGGATGGCCCTCGCCTCGTCGAGCGACCCCTCATGGCTCTCGCTGGCCACGATCGGCCTGGCTGCGGTGCCGCTCGGTGGTTCCCTGGGGCCCTGGCTGCGGCGATGGCTGAGGCACCGATCGTCGACGGACGGCCCACCGCCCGCCGCGGTGGTCGTGCTGCTCCTCCTGTTGGCGACGCCGATCATGGTGGGTGTCACGTCACCCGACGGCGTCTCTGCTGCCGGATGGGCACTGGCCGGATGGTCGGTTGCCCTGGCGCTCGGCCTGGCCCGGGCGGTTCCTGGCTCGCTCATCGGGGTGCGCGTGATCCATCCCCTCGCCTCGATCGGCGCCGGGATCACCGGAGGTGCTGCCGCGGCGGTGGCCCTCGGAGTGCTCGGCGGCGCCGCCGCGGTCGCCGGCTGGAGGCGTGAGGTGGCGGTCGCGCTCGCCCCGCCGCTGGTGCGGCGTTCGGACCCGATGCGCATACCTCCCGAGCTGGCTCCACCCGATATCCTCGACGCCGCCGGTCTCGACGATCGCGGCCGGCGGCAGGACGCCGGATGAGACGGCTTCCCAACCCCTGGGTTGCAGTACCCGTGCTGCTCTCGGGGCTGACGGGCGGAGCGGTGGGCTACATCGTCACCGACGCATCATGCGGACCCGGCTCCTGCACGGTTGCCGCCGTCATCGCTGCGATCGTCACCGGCTTGGCGATCGCCGCCGGGGTGGGAGTGGTCGCGGTGCTGGCGCTCAGATCGCTCGACGAGCACCGGGTTCATCGCGACCGAATGATCCTGGTCGTCGATCCCGAGGAAGACCACGAAACCGACGGTGCCGTCGGCTGACCTTGGGACGG
>JAUYIV010000400.1 GCA_030688105.1 Actinomycetota bacterium
GCGTCCAGATGGGGATCGGCCTGTCACAGGAGATCGACTCCAACATGGCGGGCCGTGCCCTGCTCTGGTCGTACGGGGCGGCGATCCAGGATGCGAGCGAGAACGTCGTGATCAACTCTCCGGAGACGATCGCGGCCGTCGAGTACATGAAGCAGCTCTACGAGAACGCGATGACCGACGAGGTCTTCGCGTGGAATGCCGCGTCGAACAACCAGGGGCTGATCGCAGGCGAGCTCTCCTACATCCTCAACTCCATCTCGGCGTGGAGGACGGCCCAGGAGGAGAACCCGGCTGTTGCCGACGACGTGTATTTCGTTCCGGCCCTGCAGGGGCCGGCGGCGACATTGGCGGCGCAGCACGTCATGTACAACTGGATCATCCCGGACTTCTCCGGGATCAACGTGGCGGCTGCGCAGGAGTTCCTGTTGCACTACACGGAGAACCTGCCGTCGGCCGCGTGGCACTCCAAGCTGTACGACTTCCCGGCATTCCCGCCGCTGGTACCCGACCTGAACGCCTGGCTGGACAACGACCCGTTCGGGGCGAACCCGGCGAACAAGCTGTCCGTGTTGAAGAACTCCACCGAGTGGGCGACCAACATCGGCCACCCGGGGCCGGCGAACCCCGCCATCGGACAGATCTTCGCCGAGGCCATCATCCCGGTGATGTTCGCCGAGGCGGCACGGGGGGACAAGACCCCCGCGCAGGCAGTGGCGGACGCCGAGTCCCAGATCAAGGGGATCTTCGAGGACTGGCGCGGCCGGGGCCTCGTCGGAAGCTGAGTTCGACGGAGGGCGGGTCGGTGGATCATCGGCCCGCCCTCTGGGCCACGCCGGCAAAAGCCGGCGGTCTACAGTTTGGCGGCTCGCCCCCGGAGGCTTGACGCGTGCCTACGCAGCGAGGACAGGAGACATGACGGCGACCGAGCCCGACATTCGCTCGCGCGCCAGGAGCGTGGCGGTCCGGGGGCTCGTGAAGCGGTTCGGAAGCGTGACCGCAGTCGACGGCGTCGATCTCGCCAGCCACGAGGGCGAGTTCCTCGTGCTCCTCGGCCCCTCGGGCTGTGGCAAGACCACCCTCCTGCGGATGATCGCCGGACTGGAGCAGCCGACCGAGGGAGAGATCCTCATCGGCGGAGAGGTCGTCAATGGCCTGCCGCCGCGGGTACGGCAGATCGCCATGGTGTTCCAGAGCTACGCCCTGTACCCCCACCTGACGGTGTCTCGCAACATCGGCTTTCCCCTCAAGGCAGAGGGCCTCCCCCTGGCGACCCGGACCGAGCGAATCGAGTGGGCGGCCAAGCTCCTCGGGATCGAGGGCCTGCTCGACCGCCGCCCCCGCCAGCTCTCCGGTGGCGAACGCCAGCGGGTGGCGCTGGCAAGGGCTCTCGTCCGCGAGCCCAGCGTCTTCCTCCTCGACGAGCCCCTGTCGAACCTCGACGCCAAGCTGCGCGCCGCCGCCCGCGACGACCTCCTCGAATTCCAGCGCCGGGTGGGAGTCACCACCATCTACGTGACCCACGACCAGGTCGAGGCCATGGGGATGGGCGATCGGATCGCCGTCATGAACCGGGGCAAGGTCCACCAGCTGGGCACTCCCGACCAGGTCTACCACGACCCCGCCGACGTGTTCGTCGCCACCTTTCTCGGCTCCCCGCCGATGAACCTGCTGGAACACAAAGGCTTCCTCGTGGGATTCCGGCCCGAGAATTTCCTTCCCGAGGGGGTGCTCAAAGACACCGAGCGCGACTTCACCTACCACGTCAACCGCGTGGAGAACCTCGGCTCGGAACGCTACCTCTACGGATTCATCAGGGGCTACAGCGAGGAGACGAAGGTCATCGCCATGCTCCCATCGACCGTGAGCCATCCGGTGGAACCCGGCCGCGACCATGACTTCCGGGTGGCCAAGGGCCGTTTGCGCTTCTTCGACAGGGAAACCGGGCTGCGGATCGACCCTGAGCCGTTGTGAGGCACTCGTGACCGCCCGCGCCCTTCGTCGACGGCGGTACCTGCTCGACAACGAGCGGTTCCTGGCCCCGATCATGATGGCGCCCGCCGTCCTCTACATCATCGCCCTGGTCGGATTCCCCTTCGTGCTCGCCATCCTCTTGTCGCTCAGCGACGCCACCGTGGGCAACCCCGAGTTCGACTTCGTCGGGTTCGACACCTTCTCACGGATCCTCGACGATCCGGTCTTCCGGCGATCGCTGCGCAACACCTTCTGGTTTGCGATCATCTCCAACCTGCTCGTCGTGATCTTCGCCACCATCCTGGCGAAGATCCTCGTCGCCGACTTCAGGGGCAAGTGGTTCGTGCGCTTCCTGGTGCTGCTCCCCTGGACCACCCCGGTCTCGCTCGCAGCCATCACCTGGCTGTGGACGCTGGACTCGATCTTCAGCCCGATCGACTGGATCCTGCGCAACCTCGGCCTGATCTCCGACAACATGTACTGGCTGGGGAGGCCGGGACTGGCGATGTCGTCGGTGATCGCGGTGCACACCTGGCGCATCGTGCCCCTGGCGGCAGTGATCGTGATGGCAGGGCTGACCGCCATCCCCAACGAGATCAAGGACGCCGCCGACGTCGACGGAGCCCGATTCTGGCGAAAGATGTTCGCCATCGAGATCCCCCTCCTGGCGCCCATCATCGCCGTGGCGGTGCTCTTCGGATTCATCCTCACCGTGACCGACATCTCGGTGGTGTTCGTCCTCACCCGGGGAGGACCCACACACGCCACTCAGGTGCTGGCGACCTGGGCGTTCTTCAAAGGCATCGAGGGCGGCGCCCTGTCTCAAGGCGCGGCGATCGCACTGTTCCTCTTCCCGGTGCTCGTCGCCGTGACCGCGGTCATCCTGCGCCTCGCCCGGCGCAGAGAGGTGCTCTGATGGATGCGCTCGACAACATAACCCTGGCGAGGCGCCGGGCACGAACCCGCCACCGGATGGTGCGGATCGGCGTCTACGGCGCCGCCATCACAGCGGCTCTGCTCGCCGCCTTCCCCTTCCTGTGGGCGGCGGTGACCATGTTCAAGCAGAGCCCCGACCTCTACGTCAAGGCGAACAATCCGTTCTGGTTCAACGATCCCCCAACGCTCAAGCACATCAAGCTGCTGCTCTTCGACACCAACTTCCTCACCTTCGTCCGCAACACCGTGGTGGTCGGTCTCGCCGTGACGATCATCACGCTGCTCCTCAGCCTTCCCGCCGCCTATGCCCTGGCCCGTCTCATCGGCGTGTGGGGGGAACGGATGGGCATCGCCATCTTCTTCGTCTACCTGATCCCTCCCACCCTGCTCTTCATACCGATGTCGCGGGTCATCGCCAACCTCGATCTGCAGGGCTCGCTGTGGTCGTTGATCCTGGTCTACCCGACGATCACGATCCCGATCTCGACCTGGTTGCTGATGGGCTTCTTCAAGGGGATTCCCCGCGACCTGGAGGAGCAGGCGATGGTCGACGGCTACAGCCGCGTCGGGGCGCTGACGCGTGCCGTGCTCCCCCTCATCTTCCCCGGTATCGTGGCCGTGATCGTCTTTGCGTTCACCCTGTCCGCCCACGAGTTCATCTACGCCCTCACCTTCAACAAGGCCAGCGCGGTGAAGACGATCGCGGTGGGGGTGCCCACCGAGTTGGTGCGCGGAGACGTGTTCTTCTGGCAGGCGCTGCAAGGGGCGGCACTCCTCGTCGCGGTCCCCGTCGCCCTGCTGTTCAATCTGTTCCTCGACCGCTTCATCAGCGGCTTCACGATGGGGGCGGTGAAGGGCTGAGGCCCGAGGATCAGCTGTCGCGCTTGGCGCGGTACGCCTGCTTCACCGCCTCGGTGTATCGGTCGAGCAGGGCGACGTACCGATCGGCTTCATCCTTCGTCTCGGGATGGCGCTGGGACATGGCGATGACGGCGAAGCGGGCACCCCGGTAGTACGGGAACAGCGCTTCCAGGGGCATGGCGTTGGGACCGGGCTGGGCATGACCGGGCGCAGGCGCCGGCTGCATCGTGGGCGGCAGTCCGAGCAAACGCAGCGCGGCGAGCACGTCGTCCTCGAGGGGCCGATCGGCGAAGTCCCGCGATGGGAACCGCGCCCTCTCTTCACCGCCGGGAGCGACGAGCACAACCGTGGGCAGGGCGATGTTGCGGTCGTCCTTGGGATCGGCAACACCGTACGGGACGATGGCCTGGCTCCGGTCGGGGTCACTGAGCAGGGGGAACGGCAGCCCCAGTTTCTCCACCATGGCGGCGTTCTGCTCCGGCGAGTCGATGCTG
>JAUYIV010000001.1 GCA_030688105.1 Actinomycetota bacterium
CGTTGACCAGGGCCCGGCGCCGCCGGTTCACCAGGTGGCGAAAGTTCCAGCTCACAAGGATATCCTGCCGCGCGGCGACCGCAATCGCCACGTGGAGGGCGTCAATGGCCGTCGCCGCGGAGAACACACCGCGCCCCACATACTCCCGTGCGAGATCACGGGCTTCTCGCTCGATCGGGAGACTCAGGAAATCGCCGACCAGGGCGAGGAGCTGCTCCCGGAGAGCGGAGTCGGCCGTGGCGCGGACCTCCGTGAGGGTCAGCTCCGAGATGGCGACCTCGTAGCCCGCGAGCCGTTCCCAGAACTCGAGCGTGGCCCGCTGGCGCTCGGGAAGCCGGTCGTCCACGTGGGCGCTGATCACCGAGGTGTCGAGGTAGAGCCGGAGCCTCACGGCCGGGCCGGCTCCAGAACGATCCAGGGGGTCAGCATCTCCATCAGCGAGAGCCCGCCGTGCTTGTACAGGCGAGCCCCGGCGGGGCCCGGCGGGTGGGTCTGGACACGCCCACGCACCATGGCCACCTGCCGGCTCGCGATGACGGCAAGATCGCGGTGGGCGGGTGGCTCCTGCCCAGGCTCGAGTGGCCGCGACCTTTCGCCGCCAAGCCATTCGGTCAGGGGACGTATCTCCTGGTTCGTCCTTGGCGACGAGTAGCCGGGTCCGAAGAACACGTACCCGTGATCGCTCGTCACCACGATCGTTCGTCCCGGCGGCACGGCCTGCACGGTGTTCCGCCAGACGGCTTCGAGCCGCCGGTGGAGCTCCGCGAAGTGGTTCGCGAAGCGGGCGCCAGAGTCCTGGTAGGTCTGGTCGGGGAAGGCCGACCAGAGGCACAGTGCGAGGCAGTCCGGCGGGAGCTGGTGACGCTGGCCCTCGTGACCGTAGTAGAACGCCTCGATCCCCGCCTGCCTCAACTCGCGGCGGCCCGGGAGCTGGGAGGGCGAGACGCGCCCGGCCTGGAGCCGCTGGGCTACGAAATCAATCGTCTCGCTTGGCACGGCGGCAGTCGCCACGTCCACCTGGCGGGCGGAGAAGCCTCCCTCCCTGGCCAGGCGAAGCACCACCGGGACTTCGCGGAGCGACAGCCCGTCGAAGACCACGGCGGCACAGGGCTGCTGGCGCTCGAGGAACACGCGGAGATGACGGTCACCGGGAGGGTCGGTCAGCAGCTCGTCGTAGATCCGGGGCGCGGCCGCGGCGAGCACTTCTTCCATCTCGTTCACATCACGCTCGCCCCGGTTCAGGAACTCAGCGGCCCCGAGGTCCTCGTAGCGCCCTGGTGACCAAACCTCGTCGAGCAGCCAGTGTCGAAGCCAATCCAGGCGGGCTCCGGGTGCAGTGAGGCGGTCGAAAACCTCCCGGTTAAGACTGGGCACGGTCCTCTGCGGCCGGGAGCAACAGGATCAGGTCGGCGCTGTATTCGGCGTGCGGGACGTTGGGCAAGCGCTCGATCATCTGCTCGACCTGGGCCTTGGACAGATCTTCCTCCTTGGTGATCGCGATCTCGATCGTCAGCGACCCTGGACCGGCGAGGCTGCCGCGATAGGCGGCCGGCAAGCTGCTCAGATCGCCAGTGGTCTGCTGGAGGAAGACGGTAAACCTCGCCCTCTGCACGCGTGCCGAGGCGTGTTCCTGCAGGAGCGCGGCAACCGCCTGGCGCAGAGGCCCGATCCCCGTCTGCGATCCGGTGCGCACAGGGAGCTGCTCGCGCTGGGTGAGCGTAGGCCGCTGCCCACGTTCTGGTGGCACCTGGACCGCCACCGGCGAAGAGGGTGTTCCAGTTCTCGGTGGCGATGATGGCGGCGCTTCGGAGCCCTCGAAGGGCTCGGCGACGACCGCATCCAACAGCTCCGCATCGCTCAGCGCCGGGTCGGCCCCGCAGAAGTTACTCCGGCTGTGGTAGATGCCGAGCTTCCGCTCGCGGCAGAGGGAGCGGACAGCCCGTGTGAGCGAGCCCGCGTGGGTGGGAACGGGGAAGCCCAACGTTGATCGGTACTCACGATCGATCTCGCGGACGCCCTGCCCCTTCACCTGGGCGAGCCGGGCTTCCAGGTGCTCGGCCAGGAGCTGCGGTGGATAGACGTGCTGGCTGAGGAAGATCGCGACGTCCTCCCTCGAGGCGGCAGTGCCGAGGGGCTCCTCCTCGATCTCGAGGCCGCCGGCGCCAGCGATGAACCTGGTGTAGAGCAGACCGGCCCGGCGGATCTGGCCCAGGACGAGGATCCGGTCTTCTTTGGCGATTCGCTCGTATTCCGCCCTGCGCGTCGCGTCGGGCCGCATGTCAAGAAGGCTCTCCGCCGCGAGGATCCGCTTCGACCATTTCAGGAGATCCGGGTGATTCTCGAGGTCAAAGGTCGCGTCACGCGGCTCCAGCAGGATTACCTGATTCCTCGTGGGCAGACCGTGATAGAGGGGCCGGCGATCGTCGTCGGAAAGACGCCGGGGTGCAAGAACCCACCGGAGGCGGTCCTTGTCCAGCCCTTCGAGGGCGGCCTTCGTGTCCTCGGTGCCCAGCCAGACGACTGCGGCAGGCTCCTTGAACAGGTCCTCTCGCCATGTGTCGCGGAGCCGCTTTCGCGCCTGTTCGTCGCTGACTTTCAGGGAGTACAGCTCGACCTTGGCGTCCGCGTTCTCCTCGCGGTCGAAGAAGTATCGTCCCTCGCGCGTGTGGAAGTAGGCAGCGTACTTCTCGAAGGTCCGGAGTCCCTGCTCGAAGTCGTTGATGTCGGCGGCGGGGCCCAGGGCGCTCCGAATCAGCTCGTCGCGGGTGGCCCCGTGGGCCCGGCTGTCCACCCCGCTCAGGGTGTAGAGGAGCGTCGCCGCGGCGATTTCCTTCGAGAATGGCGCCGACTTCAGCTCGCCCAGGTTTCCCTGCGCCCTCGTGATCAGATCGCTGCCAGGGTCGAGGTCGCCGAGGCGAATGGCCACCTCGCGATCGCTGATGTCCGCGTGTCCCGGCGTGATGAGGTCGGCACTGTCATGGGTCATACGGACGAGGTGGGCCAGGAAGCCCAGGGCGCCCCGCACGTTCTGGAAGCCCCCGCGGGCGGGGACACGGCGGAGAATGATGTCGAGCAGGTCCGGCGTGAACGGGTAGCCGTCGAGCATGCGCTGCTTGTAAGCCTCGGCGTCCAGCGAGCTATGGCGGCGCCACGTGTTGAGGTAGCTCTCGATGACGGGCGCCACCGAATCGGCCTTGAAATCGAGATAGTTCTCGAACGCGCGGTGAAGCACGACGCGGGCGCGATCCTCGGCTTGGGCGAACTGCACGCGGCAGGCCGCCACTCGCTTGAGCGTCGCGCCGGGCTCCTGCTGGTCGCTGTAGATGCTGGCGAACAAGGTCACCTGATCCGACCGGTTGGCCCACTCCGAGAGCATCTGGAGGAATGCGATGTTCTGGGCCCTGACTGCGGCGTCGGCGAGGACGCGCACGCCCTGCTCCAACTCGTCGAATATCAGGACTACCTGGCGCCCGGCGAGCGCCGACTCGACCTCGTTGAGGCTCGGCTGGACCATGCTGCGTGGAGGGCGCTGTCCTTTCACCTGCTCGAAGACGAAATCCCATATTGACGAGAGGGGCAGGTCAGTGAACTTGTTGACGACCGGCGTTACCTTCTCCGGAAGCCGGCACCTCAGCCCGTGCCGGTCGAGCCACCGGCGCGCTTCGTTCGGGCTCCTGAACAGGTGGTAGACGAGGAGGAGCAGGTGGGACTTGCCACTACCCTTCAACCCTTCGAAGAGAAAGAGGCCCGGGGCGCCGCCTTGCTCGCCGAACCGCTGGTCGAGCAGGCTTACCACCTGGCGGACGTCGGCCGTCGGGTACGTGAGGCTGAAGAAGACGTCCGGCCTCGCCTCGAGGCGCTTCCGGCGCGTGTCCTTGAGGTTAGCGAGATCGATGATGCCTTCGATCTCG
>JAUYIV010000419.1 GCA_030688105.1 Actinomycetota bacterium
GGGGGAGAGGGAAGCGCAGCCCTTCGCCGGTATCTGGCAGTCGGTCGGATATGGGTGGTTTCTCGATGTCCACGGCGGGGAGGTCGACGTATACGAGCACACCGCAATCCATTGCCAGGAGGTCGCCTCGGGGACGGCGCGCGGGATCTCGGACGTGATATCGGTCGAGGAGGGCAACCTGGTGCTGCGAGACGCCGGGAGGGTGGTTCGCTTCCTGCCGATCGAGTCCCTTCCTCCGCGGTGCTCCGATCCTGTCGACCACACCGACGCCGCCGCGGCGTTCGAGGTTGCGGCAGCCACCGTGCGGGAGCAGTACCTGCCGAGCCCGGGCGGGGCCTGGGAGGCGGAGCGGTCGGAGATCGCTGCCGGCCTCGCGTCCGACGCTGGGCCCGAGCAGCTCTACCAAGCGTTGGTCGACCTGCTTGGCCCACTCAGGGATCCCGAGGTCCGCCTGGCGATCGAGGCAGAGGCCCTCCCCGATTCCTGGTCCGTCGACTCGGGAAGCGTCGGCGAGGCTCTGACCACGCATCCCGACGTCCAACAGCTCAGCGGAGGCCTTTTCACGAGGGACGTCGGCGACAACCTGGCGTATCTCGGGGCGGTCCGCCTGGCGGCACGCGGCGACGGCGAGCAGCGGGCAATGGCGGCCGCTCTCGACTCGGTGCTCGCCGGGGCCGAGGGGCTCGTCATCGACCTGCGCGGGGCATCGGGCGGACTCGAGGAGGCGTATCTGCTCGTCGCCACCCGGTTCGTCACGACCGAGCAGGTCGTCGCCATACTGCTCGCCCGGGACGGCGAGGCCGTTGTTCCCAGCGGCGAGCTGTCGGTCAGACCGCTGGCGACCGGCGGATTTGGCGGCCCGGTCGTCGTGCTCGTCGGTCCCTCCACTTCGGGAGCGGGTGAGCTGCTCGCCCTGGTGCTGGCGGAGCTTCCTCGGGTGACCCTGGTGGGCGAGCCGACCGCGGGATCTCCGCGCGATCCGCTCGTCAGGTCGCTCCCCAACGGGTGGTCGATCGGCGTGCCGAATCTCGAGGTGATCGGGCCCGACGGGTCACATCGGGTGGGAATGCCCCTCCAGCCCGACATCGATGTGCTGTCGACCCTCGACGATCTCAGAGCCGGCCTCGACCCCGGCCTGGAGGCAGCCCTCGAGGTCCTTCGAAACGATTGACTGCTCCGCTGGATGCCTGGTGGCTCGGAAAGTCACCAGCTCCTATCGCCGATCGCGTAGATGAACCCTTCCAGGGTGCCGACGATGATGATGCCCTCGGGAGTGATCGCAGGCGATGAGAGAATGGCGAAACCCGACTCGGACTGCTCGCAGAACTCCTCACCGAACCCCGGCGGGAAGTTGCCCGCGGGCTGGGCGCGATAGTTCCCCAGGTAGATCTCCCAGACCACCGATTTGTCGGCGAGGCTGATCGCATAGAGGCCGCCGTCCTCGCGGGCAAGTATGACCTGGCCGCCGGTGATCGCCGGTGACGGCCAATGCGGCAAGCAGTAGGAACCGGCCGCAACACTCCACCGAGTCTGACCCGTCTGGAGGTCGAGGGCGACCAGAGAGTCAGAGTAGGCCTCGCCTAAGACGACGACATCGCCTGCCACGGCGACCGATGACCGGATGTTGGCCCAGTTCCCCGTCTTGAGGCCGGCGACGTCGACTGCCTGCCACGCGATCTCGCCGGTCAGCCGATCCAACGCCACCACCGCCGGCTCGGCGGAGACATTTTCGCGCACCAGCGTGACGATCACGAGGTCGCCCGCAACCGTGGGCGTCGCAAAAACGCGCGTCCCCTCGAGACCCTCGCCTCGACCACTGACCTCGGTTCGCCACAGCACCTTGCCGGACATGTCGAGGGCGAGCACCTCGTGCCCCTCGCCGGCAACGTAGATCGACTCGCCATCGGAGGCCGCGCCCCCGCGCACCGCACCGGTCACCTCTTGCTGCCAGAGCTTGGTCCCGTCGTCGATGTCGAAGGCGGTGACCCGGCCGGAGTCGTCACCGATCACGACCATTCCGTTGATGGTCAGGGGGTTGCTGTAGGTCGGGATCTCTCTCCCGAAGTCCACCACCCACATCGGGCTGCCGTCGTGGGCAGAGAGTGCCCAGATCCTGCCCTCGTCGCCGGTGGCGACCACGACGCCGTCGAGGTATCCGATCCCGTTGACGTCCTTCTCGGCCTGGTAGTACCAGATCTCCCTCCCGGTCCGGAGGTCGAGGGCGTAGATCGCGTCGCGTCGATCATCGACGAACTGAGCCACTCCGGCACTGGAGACGAACACCGAGTTGCCCACCACGATCGGGTTGTTCAACCATCCCTGGATCCCCACCTCCGCCTGCCAGAGGATGCGGGGATCGCTGATGACCGCGGTGGAGGCGCACCCGGTCCGTGCGGGCCCGCCCTGGAACGTGGACCACTCCACTGCGGTCTCGACGCACTCGAAGGAGGTCTCGCCGATGAGGCCGTCTCCGCCCTCGACGCCGGCTGGCAGAATCAGGGTGGGGATGGTGGCGTCGTCCAACGTGATGATCTCGCCCACGTCCTGGTCGGCATCACGCCAGGCGAACCACCAGATCGAGACCGCGATCACGGCGACGCCCAGCGCGGGCAGGAGTATTCGAGCCGGGCCGGGGCGGCGTTCGAACCCGGCGATGTCTCCGCGGCGGCCGCGCGCTTCACTGTAGAAGCTGACGTATCCGTGCCGTCGGGCCTTGTCACTGTCCTGGGGAGTGAGTCGGAGAGTAGGCCTCGTCTGGCGCTGAGCCACACGGCAGACGGCAGGTCTCGGACCCTGGGTGCAGTACTGGCGCCGTCTTCTCCCTTAGAGCCGCGTCGGCGCGCCGGCTGTCTGCGCGACCCCCTCCGTCTCGGACTTCGGCCGATCCACCTCCCCCGGCGGCGCGGGGGAGGACCCCGACACATAAGCTCGCCCGGTGACTTCCAACTCGGAGATCGCCCACCATCTCTACGAACTGGCGCGGCTCGCCACACTCGCCGAGGGGAGCAGCAATGCGTTTCGGGTGCGCGCCTACGAGACGGCGGCGAGGAGCGTCGATGGAGCCTCCGAGCCCGTCTCCGAGATGACCGAGGCGGAGCTCACCGCTCTACGCGGCGTGGGCAAGAGCACGGCGTCCAAGATCCGCGAGCTGGTCGAGACCGGGTCGATCGCTCGACTCGAGGAGTTGCGCGCCCAGTTCCCGCCGGGGTTCGTCTCCCTGACCCGGGTCCCGGGCGTTGGGCCCAAGACGGCCGTGAGGCTCCGCGACGAGCTGGGCATCAAGGACGTCGACGACCTGCGTGCCGCCATCGAGCGCCACGACCTGCGCGACCTGCCCGGTATGGGGGAGAAGACCGAGGACAACATACGAGCCGCCATCGAGCTCCTCGGCGTCGGAGGCAAGGAGAACCGGACGCCGATCATCGAGGCGATCAGGGTGGCGCGCGATGTGTGCGAGGCGATCGAGCGGGTTCCCGGCGTGGAATCCGCCGAGCCCATGGGGAGCCTGCGCCGGTTTCGGGACACCATCGGTGACATCGACATCATCGCCGTCAGCACCGGCGATCCCGAGGCGGTGATGCGGCGGTTCGTCGAGCTCCCGATAGTGCGCGACATCGTCGGGTACGGCGCCCGAAAGTCGGCGATCGTGGGCGCCATGGGCATCCAGATCGACCTGCGGGTGGTCGAGCCGGTCCAGTTCGGGTCGGCTGCCGTGTACTTCACGGGCTCGAAGGCGCACAACATCCGCCTGCGGCAGATGGCGCTTGATCGGGGCTGGACGCTGAATGAGTACGCCCTGTCCGAGATCGGGACGGGCCGGGTGGTGGCTTCGCAGACAGAAGCCGATGTGTATGCGGCACTCGGCCTGCCCTGGATCCCGCCAGAGATCCGCGAGGACGACGGCGAGATCGAGGCGGCATTGGCGGGAGAGCTTCCGATTTTCGCTTCGGAGAGGGACCTGAAGGGGGATCTCCACGTCCACACCGACCTGAGCGGCGACGGGCACGTCCCTCTCGGCGAGATGATCGAGGCGCTGGCCGCGCGCGGGTATCGATACGCTGCGATCACCGATCACGGCGAGAACCTGACCATCAACGGGGCCCCCCGAGAGCAGCTGATGTCGCAGCGCAAGGCGATCGCCCGGCTGAGGCCCCGGTTCCCGGATCTCACGATTCTGCACGGCTGCGAATTGAACATCGGCCGGGACGGCTCGATCGACTACGACGCCGAATTCCTCGCCGGATTCGATTTCGGGGTCGCCAGCGTCCACAGCCACTTCGGACTGAGCATCGACGAGCAGACCGCGCGCGTCATCTCGGCGATGCGGAATCCCGCGGTGAACGTGATCGGTCACCTCACTGGGCGACGCATCGGAAAACGGCCCGGAATCGACTTGAACCTCGATGCCGTTCTCGAGGTCGCCGCCGATACCGGGTGCGCCATCGAGATCAACTGCCACCTCGACCGCCTCGACGCCCCGTCCGAGGTGCTGCGCCGGGCGATGGAGCACGGGGGCGTCGTCTTCGCGATCAGCACCGACTCGCACCGGGTGAGCGAGTTGGCGAACACCGCCAACGGCATCCGGCTGGCGAGGAGGGGATGGATCGACCGCAGCCGGGTGGTGAACACGTGGCCGCGGAAGCGGTTCTTGAACTGGGTGGCGAAGAAGAGGTCGGCCGCCTGACGGCGGCCTCCCGCGATTGGCGATCAGCGACCAGGGGTCGATTCGCCAATCGCCAATCGCAAGGCATTTCCGAAGAGGCCGCGAGGGTCCCCTACGCTATGTGTCACCATGGATCCCTCCGAAGAACGCATCGCCCTCTTCATGGACTTCGAGAACCTCGCCATAGGGGCGCGTGAAGACCTCAACGGGCATGTCTTCAACCTCAAGCCGATCGCCGATGCCCTCGCAGAGCGCGGCCGTGTCGTCGTCCGCCGTGCGTACGCCGACTGGAACCTCTTCGAGGAGTTCCGGCGGATGCTGGTTGAGCACCACGTGGAGATGATCGAGATCCCGCAGCGCCTGGGCTCGGTGAGGAAGAATGCCGCCGACATCAAGATGGCCGTGGACGCCATCGAGCTGTCGTTCGAGCGTGACTACATCACCACCTTTGTGATCGCCACAGGCGACAGCGACTTCACCCCGTTGGTGCACAAGCTCCGGGAGCTGAATCGCAAGGTGGTAGGCATCGGCCTGCGTGCCTCGACCTCCGCCTTGCTCCCCCCGGCATGTGACGAGTTCCTGTTCTATGAGGCCCTGGAGGGGGTCGAGGCTCCGCGACGGGCCCCTGCCAAACGAGCCAAGGGCGCCGAGGCGCCAGCACGGCCCCCGCCCGAGCAGGTAGAGGCTGGGCAGGATCTCGAGCGCCTCATCACGCAGACCCTCGCCGGCCTGC
>JAUYIV010000002.1 GCA_030688105.1 Actinomycetota bacterium
AGGGGACGGCACCGAGAGACTCACCGAACCAGCCTGGCAGGAAGTGGACCTTCTCACCGAGAAGCCCGTACGCGTCGAAGTTCGCTTTCACTTCGTCGACGGACACGGCTAGTTCCGGGAAGGTGGCTTTGTCGAGCATAAGGCCAGCATCCTGCTCCAGCGAAGAAACGGGGACGCCCTCAAAGCTGTCGGCGACGATCACCTTTCGGTTCGTGATCCCGTGCTCCTCAAGGTAGCCCGCCATGAAGATGCAGCCTCCTCCGCGCCAGACGCCACACTCCATCAGGTCACCCGGGATCCCTTCCTCGACGATAAGGTCGAGGCAGGCGTGAAGACTGTCGAGTCGAGCGCGGCCCATCATGGTCCGGCTAAAGCCGGAGTTGTGGATGTTGCGGTCTACGAACCGGCCGACCTGGCGAGACTCCTGAAGTTCAGCGTACCGATTGGGACGATGAGTTCGGATGTCATGAACCACCTCGTACTCGAATACGTCATCACCCCGCAAGCAATCTCTGAGGTACAGGATCCGGAGCTCGTCGTCGAGATAGATCTCGTTGAGAAGGCTCCTCTTGAGGAGATCTAGGAACATAATCTGCTTTGGCCGTACGCCTGAACCCTCCGGAACCCGCGCCACGGAGTCTAGGTTGTCTGCTTTACGGGTTGAGGTGAAAGTGGGGGGGCTTCTGGGATCAGCAGTTGGACTCCCTCCGACTATTTATTCGCCACGACCTTCCGCAAGACCGGGCAGGCCGAGGTGATCGAAGCCATCCGGTCAGGGGCCGTTTCGCACGTCTGTATCGGCCCCCCTCCCGAAGCACATCGCCCCCCGGGAGCTGATCGAGTTCGTCGAAAGGCATGTGAAGCAGGTCGCCATGTGCGACGCCGCAACGCTGTGGGCAATCCGTTTCGACGGGTGTTCATCCTGGCCGTCAGAGCGACAGGCGGCCCTCTTCGTAGGACTAGATCGCGAGACCTCAGCCGAGTCGGGAGACGGCGCCGATCAGCGACTCGAGTGCTTCATCCCAGCGCCGGAGTGGCGAGAGGCCAAGATCGGGCAGTCGCTCCGTTCCCAGCACCGAGTACCGGGGCCGGGCCGCTCTAGTGGGATACTCGCCGCTGGATATGGGCCGAACCCGATTTGGGTCGATTCCGGCCAGATTGCAGGCGGTGCGAGCCAGTTCATACCAGGAAGTCGGTCCTTGATTGGTTAGGTGGAGGATCCCGGTCGCACCGGTGTCGAAGGCGGCGAGAGTCGCTGCGGCGAGGTCGGGTGCGTACGTCGGGCACCCCAGTTGATCGGAGACGACGTTCACCGGGCCGGTCGCGGCTCGCTCCAGGATGGTCGTCACGAAATTGCGGTGGGTCGCCGAGATCACCCAGGAGGAGCGCACCACTAGGGCCCCAGGGTGGGCGGCGAGTGCGGCCCGTTCGCCCTGTTCCTTTGACCGGCCGTAGGCGTTGACCGGTGCGGTGGGAGACGACTCCACGTAGGGGGAGTCGGCGCGGCCGTCGAACACGTAGTCGGTGGAGAAGGTCACGAAGGGGATCCCGGCGCCTCCGGCATACTCGGCGAGCGCCCCCACCGCGGTGGCGTTCACCACCATCGCCAGGTCGGGTTCGTCTTCGGCCCGGTCGACCGCGGTGTAGGCGGCACAGTTGACGATGGCCGTAGGGCGGATCAGGGCCAGCCGATCCGACAGCTCGCCCGGCCGGGAGAGATCGAACTCGGCGCGGCTCGGTGCCACCAGGTCGTGGCGCAGTGAGCGGATCGCCGTGCCCAGCTGCCCGCTCCCCCCGGTGAGAAGGATCAATCCCCCAGCACCTCCGACTGCTCCCCGAGCGTCATCTCGACGAATCCCGCTGGGCCCGCCCCGTGCAGCTTGGTGTTGTGGCCCAGGATCGAGGACCGGATCTTCCATCCGAGGACGGTGGAGCCGTCCATAACGATCGAGGCCTCGACGGCGGCATCGGCGATGTCGGATCCGTCGCCGATCGACGCCTCAGGGCCGATGGTCGAGCGGGTCACCTGGACGTCCTCGCCGATGACCACCGGTCCCACGAGCCTGGAGTCGACGATGCGTGAGCCCCTCCCGACCCGAACCTCACCCCGCACCTCGGAATCGATGACCTCGCCCTCGATCTTGCCGTCGAGCTCGCCGATCACCAGGTGCTGGGCGGCGAGGAGGTCGTCCTTGGTGCCGGTGTCCTTCCACCACCCGCTCACGATCGAGGCCCGAACCGTCCTCCCATGGTCGACGAGGTACTGGATGGCGTCGGTGATCTCCAACTCACCCCGCGCCGAGGGCTCGATCGACTCCACGGCCTCGGAGATCGTCCCGTCGAAGAGGTAGACGCCCACAAGGGCGAGGTTCGACGGCGGGACCGCCGGCTTCTCCACGAGGTGGCGGATGGAGCCGTCCTCGGCGAGGTCGGCGACGCCGAACGACGATGGATTGTCGACGGGGGAGAGCATGATCTGGCAGTTGGGGTGATGGGTCTCGAAGTCCCGCACCACGTCGGCGACCCCGCCCTTGACCAGGTTGTCCCCTAGGTACATCAGGCAGTCATCGCCGTCCACGAAGGGCAGGGCGGTCTTGAGGGCGTGGGCCAGGCCCAGGGGCTCATCCTGAAGCACGAACGTCGGGTTGAACCCGATGCGGTCCGAACAGGACCGCACCGCGGTGCGGATGTCGTCACCCGTCTGCGGCGAGATCACGATCCCCACCTCGGTGACCCCGGCGGCGACCAGGTCCTCCAATCCGTACTCGATGATCGGTTTGTTGGCGACGGGAACCAGCTGCTTGGCCATCGAGTAGGTGATGGGACGGAGACGAGAGCCGGTGCCCCCGGCCAGCACCAGGCCCTTCACCGCGTCCCCACCTTCAGCGGCTCCCACCAATCCCGCCGCTGCCGGTACCACTCGATGGTCTCGGCGAGGTGCTCATCGAAGTCATGCTCGGGTTTCCAGCCGAGCCGGCGGATCTTCGAGGAGTCGACGGCATAGCGGAGATCGTGACCGGGGCGATCGGGCACGGGTTCGATCATCGAGTCGTCGAAGCCCAGCTGTTCGAGGATGCGGCGGGTCAGCTCGAGATTGGTGAGCTGGTTGTCGGCGCCCACGTTGTAGATCTCGCCGGGGGTGCCTTCGTCGACGAGCAGGCGGATGGCCCGGCAGTGATCGGCCACATGGAGCCAGTCACGCTCGTTGCGGCCGTCCCCGTAGAGCGGCACCTTCCGTCCGTCGAGCATGTTGGTCACGAAGAGCGGGATCACCTTCTCGGGGAACTGGTAGGGGCCGAAGTTGTTGGTGCAGCGGGTGATGATCGCCGGGTATCCGAACGTCACCCGGTACGAGGCCACCAGCAGGTCGGCTCCCGCCTTCGAGGCCGAGTAGGGGGATGAGGGATCGAGGCGAGCATCCTCACCGGCGAAGCCTTCGTTCAAGGATCCGTAGACCTCGTCGGTCGACACGTGGATGAACCGCTCGACGGCGTGCCTTCGGGCGGCATCGATCAGCACACCGGTGCCGACCACGTTCGTCTCCAGAAATGCGGAGGGTCCGGCGATCGACCGGTCGACATGGCTCTCCGCGGCGAAGTGAACCACGACGTCGGCGTCCGCCACCAGCCGGTCCACCAGATCCGCGTCGCGGATGTCACCATGGACGAAGGTGTGTCGGTCATCGACGTCGAGCTCCTCCACCGTGGCCCGGACTCCCGCATAGGTGAGGGCGTCGAGGTCGATCACCGAGGCGTCCGGCTCGGCATTCAGCACCGACCGGATGAAGTTGGAGCCGATGAACCCGGCTCCGCCGGTGACGACGTAGCGGCGGCCCATCATTGCCCCCCGAAGGTGAAGGGCGTGACCGCGGGATCGAACGGAGGGTGGGCCTCGTCGCGTGGCGAGAGCACCGGATCGCCCGCGATCTGCCAATCGACGCCGAGCGCGGGGTCGTCCCAGCGGATCCCTCGTTCCCGGCTCGGCGAGTAGTAGGCCGTCACCTTGTAGAGGACCTCGGTTCGAGGCTCGAGGGTGACGAACCCGTGGGCGAATCCGCTCGGGATGAAGAGCTGCTCGCCTCCATCGGCGGTGAGCACCACGGCGATCTGCTGGAGGAAAGTCGGCGAGCCAGCGCGCAGGTCGACCGCGATGTCACGGATGCGGCCCCGCCCCACTCGAAGCAGCTTCGCCTGGTCGTCGGGCGGCTCCTGGTAGTGGAGGCCCCGGATCGTGTTGGCCTCCTCGGAGAAGGAATGGTTGTCCTGGACGAAGTCGAGTCCGGGGAACCACTCGGCTCGAAAGGTCTCAGAGAAGGAGCCCCGGGCATCCCCATGACGCTCTGGCACCAGGACCACGGCATCGGATATCTGCGTCGGGAGGAACTCCATGAGACCTCGTTGGAGATGCGGGAGGGTAACCCGTCGCCGGGCCATGGACGGCGGCGCCCCGACCGGTGACGACGAGGGACGTCGAAGGCAGGGGTCGGCCGGTGGGCATGCGGGTCTCGACCTCGGCGATCTGGCAGCATCACGGCATGCAGTCCGGGGAGCATCCCGTCCGGCAACGCCGAATCCTGCTCCTCGTCGGCCTGACCCTGCTGCTCGGGGCGGGCGCCCTCGCCCTCGGGATGATCGAAGAGCCGTATCACATCGATGAACTGCGTCAAGTGAGGTCGTATGACGCCTCGTGGCGGGGCGTGGCCGGGGAGGCGCTCAGGCAGCAGCAGCCCCCGCTCGATCCGCTCATCGGGTCGGTGATCCAGAAGGTCTTTGGCCAGGGGCACGTCATCCAGCGGCTCCATCAGACGATCCTGGGACTCGGGTCGCTCGTGCTCCTCTCCATGCTCCTCTGGCGATCCGGCCTTCGAGTGGGAGTTCCGGTGGCTGTCCTGTTGTACGGGATCGCCCCGATCGTGGTGAGCGTCACCGCCTATGCGCGGCCCTATGCGCTCCCCATCTTCCTCAGCCTGGCCTTCCTGGTCGGCGGCGACCTCTGGCTGCGGGAGGGGCGCCGATGGGGCGCCGTCGCCGCCGGGGCGGCGGCCGTGCTCCTACCCCTGAGCCGGGCCGTAGAGCCCGTGATCTTCCTGCTGGTGGCGATCGCCGCGCTCTATCTCTCTGCCCGTCGGAACGACCGGTGGCGCCGGTCGCCGCGGGTGCTCCTGATCGTGGCTGGCGCGTCGGTGATTCTCATCGCCCTTCCGTTGTACCTGCGGCTGAGGTCTGAGCTCGCCGAGTTCACCGCGGACAGCTCGACGAGCCTGGTCGATCGAGTCGGACGCATCGCCGAGGAGCTTCCCCACCGGCTCGACGAGGCCTTCATCGTCGGCGGCCTCGCCCTGGCTCTGCTGGCCCTGGCGCTTCTGAGTCCCGGGGTGCGCCGGTTCCTGAGGTCCGAGTGGTGGGTGTGGCCGCTGATCGCGGTGCCCGTCGGGTTCACCGTCGCCTTCTTCCTGCTGGCGCGTTCCGATCAGCCGTACTACCCCCGATACGGGTACTCCTGGTGGCTGCCCTTCGCCAT
>JAUYIV010000226.1 GCA_030688105.1 Actinomycetota bacterium
TACTGGTCTCCGGATCGAATAGCTCCGCGCCCTGGTAGAACACGGCGACGTCCGGGGTCTCCTGGGAGTACCCGTCGTGGCCACCCCAGACGAAGATCTCGGAGCCGGTCCAGGCGGTGGCGACGCGCATGCGCCCCGCCACCGACCCGCCGTCGAGTTCCTCCCAGCCAGTACCGATGAGCAGTTCAGACAGCGGTGCCGGCGGCTCCTCCCACGGCGACCACAGGCCGGCGGCGAAGGCCTGCGCATCCTGGAAAGCCTGGTCGGAGTACCCCTCGCACATCACCCACACGACGTCGCTGCCGTTGTCGTCGGGGAAGGCGAAGCCGGTACCGCCCCAGTCGCTGGGTGATGACGTGAAGCGGTAGGCCGTCCCGTGCAACATCGTCCTCCCGAGGCGATCCACCGCGACGGGGCCCATTTCGGCGAACCCTTCGGGCGGCTGCCAGCCGTCCCCGGTGTACTCGGAGGAGATCGTGCAGTATCGGTCGCCCTCGCCCTCGGTCACAAAGAACAGCCCGATGGCTTCGTCCTCGAGGATGTACCCCTCGGGCGATTGTTCCGGAGCGAATGAGTAGCGAAACTCCCAACCGTGCGGCATGTCGAGCTGCATCACCCCGATCGGCATCGTCGGCGGTGGGACGATCGCCCCCGTCCCGTCTCGAACGATCCTGAACCGGCGGAGCGTCGGGCTGCCGAGGCGCTCCTCGCCGCCGCGGAATTCACGCCGGTCACCCACCGAGTAGATCGCGTCGTCGGAGCCCACCAGAACACCCGAGCCCTGGGGACCCTCACTCAAGTTCTCCAGCGGGATCGGCACCCACGAGGAACGGACCTCGTCCCAGACCGCCAGCCCCGAGCACATGCGCACCACCGGTGTCCCGGCGACCGCCGACGCCTCCGGGAGGCACTCGAAGAAACGGAGCGGCAGGTCGCCGGGACGAGTCCATAGTTCGGTCTCCTGGTTGAGCACCGCGGTCGCCATCTGGTAGTTGACGACGAGGAGCCCGTCGTCTGTCCAGACGCTGTCCCGGGCCCTGTCGGGAACCGGGGGTCCGGCCAACGCGCGCCACTCGGGATCGCCGGGTGTCCACGCATAGACCCTGCTCGACCCGATCACCAGCACCTCGGATCCGGTCCAATGGGCGCGCTGACGGCTATGGACAAGAGTGTCGGCATCCCGCGGCGCCGAGGGAATCTCGATCGGAAGGGCGCGCACCGGGTCATAGGCAATGCCGAGCGTCGGTGCCACCAGCAGCTCACCCGTCCACGCCAACGTCGTCTCCGGCCCAATCGCGCTCGGGAAGTTGGAGTCGAGGACCTGCCAGGCATCGGCGACCGGGTCATACAGCGCCGCGCGGCCGCACCCCGTTGAGGCCCCAGGGACACCGTGCACGAAGACGGTCGACTCGAGCCAGATGGCGCGCGGCGTACTGAGGCGACACAGGGTCTCCGGTGGCGATGCGACCTCGCGCCATCCCCCACTCTCTGCGTCGTACAGGTACCCGTCCTGCAGGACAACGCCAGGCACTTCTTGAGCGAGGTCATGGCCGCCCCACACGAACAGCCCGAAGTCTGTCCACACCGCCGCCATGCGATGCCGCCCAGCGATCGGCCCGGCGTCGAGCTCTTCCCACCCGGCGCCGAGCAGAGGGGCGCTCGAGGGCTGGGGGCCAACCGTGGTCGACGTCGCGGTCCGGACGGTCGTCGAGGTGACGCCGGGAATGGTCGTCGTGGGAACCGCCAGGTCTTCCTCGGGTGGCGACACCAGGATCGCCACCACCAGTGCGACGACGACGAATACTCCGGAGAAGACGAGCGCCCGACGCTGATTGCGCCGTTCCCGTCTTGCCCGATAGGCCGTGGGATCGAGATGGCGCGAGGCCGCGGCATTCGCTCGGGCCTGCTCGGCGGCGTGACCGGCGAGGTCGTCGAGTCTCATTCCTCGACCTCCAACCGCCTGGCGAGTGTCGCCCGCGCCCTCGACAGATGGACTCTCACCGTCGACGCGGCGATGCCGAGGATGTCGCCGACCGCGTCGGCGTCGAGGTCCTCGACGTAGGTGAGCGCCACCACCTGGGCCTGCCGGTCGGGCAGAGCCCGCACCTCGTCCCAGAAGCGATCGGCCTCGGGTTCGGGGGGCGGGGGCTCGTCGCGCGAGGGAGCCAGCCGCATCACTGCACGTGCCTCGGCCTTCAGCCTCCGCCACCGCCCCACGGCGAGGTTGAGGGCGACCCGACGGGTCCAGGCGCCGGGATGGTCCATCCGGCCCACCCGGTCCCAATCGCGATAGGCGCGATAGAACGCCTCCTGGGTGACCTCCTCGGCCTCCCATCGGTGTCTCGTCAATCCCATCGTCACGGCCAGCACGGCACGCACCTCGCGTCGGTAAAACGCATCGAACGATCCGGGAGGCCCAACGACCTGCCGGTCATCCGACCGCTCCTCCCGCCGGCCCTCCCGTTCCATCCGATGGGTATAACGCGTGAGGAGGGGTTGTGTGCTTACTTGGCTTCGCTGACCGCTGACCGCTGACCGCTGACCGCCAGAAATCGCCGGAAGCCGTCAACGCGTTCTGGCGGTAGGCGGTTGGCGGTAAGCGGTCAGCCCAAGAGATGCGATTCCGACCAGACTTGCGCGGATGCCCGAACTCCCCGACGTCGTCGTCTATCTCGAGCGGCTGGAGGCGCTCATCGGGGGGGCCACGCTGGAGCGGATCCGGCTGGCCAGCCCGTGGGTGCTGCGAACCTTCGATCCGCCGATCTCGGCGGTCGAGGGGAAGAAGGTCACCGGTTTCCGCCGGATCGGCAAGCGCCTCGTGTTCGAGTTGGAGGACGACCTGTTCGTGGTGGTCCATCTGATGGTCGCCGGGCGGCTGCGGATGCGGGAGCCGG
>JAUYIV010000033.1 GCA_030688105.1 Actinomycetota bacterium
TCGTACTTGTACTTGCCGTAGTCCATCATGCGGCAGACGGGTGGCCGGGCATCCGGTGCGACTTCCACGAGGTCGAGACCCAACTGACTCGCCAGCCATCTCGCCTCTTCGATCTTCCGGACGCCGACCTGGCTGCCGTCCGGCGCGACGACGCGCACCTCGCGGGCCCGGATCTTGTCGTTGACCCTGAGTTCCTGTGTGATCTGTTCTCCTCCTCGGTGGTGGGCAAAGAAAAGACGGCAGCGGCTGCCGTCTCGTGAGAGACCACGGCGCACGGTGTGTGGCCGGGTGGGAAGCAGCGCCTCCGCTTTTCCTATTCGGTTGGCCCGCAGTATACGCGTGCTCGCACCTAGAAGATGTCAGATGGGCGTCCCCTAGTCGAACAGCGACCCTTGCGGATCCGGCCGAACGAATCGCGGCACACCATTCCACATCAGAGACTCCATGAAGACCCATGAACGTCGATGGATGGCGCTCGGACCGAACCACTGGAGAGCCGCCTGATGCCGCGGCTCGGGGTAGCCCTTGTTCGAGTCGAAGCCGTATGCCGGATAGTGATCCGCCTCGTCCCGCATCATCCGATCACGGGTGACTTTCGCCAGGATTGACGCCGCGGCGATCGACAGGCAGCGGGCGTCCCCCCCGACGATCTTCTCGGTGCGGAGCGCCCCCACGAAATCCCAGGAACCGTCCAGGACCACCGCGTCGACGGCGACGCCCAGGCCCTCCATGGCTCGACGGGCGGCCAGACGCTGAGCCGCCGACATCCCGAGCTCATCGCATTCCGCGAAAGACGCATGACCGACCGCCCACGCCTCGCACCAGTCGGCAACTCGATCGAATAGAGACTCCCGCTCGTCCTCCGTGAGCATTTTCGAGTCGCGGATCTTGTAGATCCGGCGATCGCGGGGAACCACCGCGGCTCCAACGGTTATCGGGCCCGCCCACGCGCCCCGGCCCACCTCGTCGACACCTACCACCACCGAGGCACCCGAATCCCAGAGAGACCGTTCGACGCCGAGTCCCGGCGCGGAGCGCTTGAGCGCTTCACGCAACATGGGAACGGTGGCCACGGGCGCACCGTACTACGGGGGCATCGCGAAGCCAGGGCTTCCCGCCTCCCGCCTCCCGCCTCCCGCCGGAACGCCAAAGACGGGAGACCGTCAGCCCTGGTCTTTCCGCAGTGCGCGCAGGGCATTCGCCGTCCGCACCGCCGCCTCGGCGGCCTCGGCGCCCTTGTTGGCGGGCCCCGGGGCACTCCGCGCTGCCGCCTGGGACGCCTTCTGCGCGGTCAGCACCCCGAACGAGACGGGAACACCGGTCTCGGCGGCGACCCGCTGGAGCCCCGCCGCGGCCTGCGTCGCCACGTGCTGGTAGTGGTCGGTCTCCCCGAGGAGAACCGCCCCCAAGGCCACGACGCAGTCGTGGCCGGACTCGACCAGGGCGCGGGCGGCAACCGGCAGCTCGAACGCGCCGGGAACCTTTACCACGGTCGGGTCACTCGCCCCGGCGCGGACGAGCGCCTCCATCGCCCCGGCGAGCAGACCGCGGGTCACCGCTGCGTTGAAGTCCGCGACCACTATCCCCACCCGCAGGTTCGATGCGTCGAATTCCCCAGTGATCTCAGGCATCGGCGTCCAGGTTCATCAGATGCCCCAGCTTGGCGACCTTTGCGGCCAGGTAATCGCGGTTCTCGGCGGTCGGAGTGGTCTCCAGCGGTACCCGGTCGACGACGCTCAGGCCATACCCTTCGAGCCCGGCTCGCTTGGTCGGGTTGTTGGTGAGGAGCCGCATGGAGCTGATACCCAGGTCGACGAGGATCTGGGCGCCGATGCCGTAGTCACGGGCGTCGGCGGGGAGCCCGAGATCGAGGTTCGCCTCGACGGTGTCACGCCCGTGCTCCTGAAGCGCATATGCCTGAAGCTTGTGCATGATCCCGATGCCCCGTCCCTCGTGCCCGCGAAAGTAGAGGACCACCCCCTCGCCCTCATCGGCGATCTTGGCGATCGCGTCGCGTAGCTGGCGACCGCAGTCGCAGCGGAGACTCCCAAAGACATCTCCGGTGAGACATTCGGAATGCACCCTCACCAGGACGCCTTCCTTGCCGCGCACGTCACCCTTCACCAGGGCGATGTGCTGGGTGCCATCCAGCGTGGACTCGTACCCCACCGCCCGGAACTCGCCGAACTCGGTCGGGATCCGCGCCTCCGCGATCCGCTCCACCAGCTGCTCGCGATGGCGGCGGTAGGAGATCAAGTCGGCGATCGTGATCATCGGGATGCCGTGCGCCGAGGCGAACTCCCGGAGTTCGGGGAGGCGCGCCATCGATCCGTCCTCGTTGACGATCTCGCACAAGACCCCCGCCGGGTAGAGCCCGGCGAGACGCGCCAGGTCGACTGCGGCCTCGGTGTGCCCGGCACGGCGGAGCACGCCGCCCCGCCGATAGCGCAGGGGAAAGATATGACCCGGTCGGGCGAGGTCGCCGGGGCGCGTGTTGGGATCGATCAGCGACCTGATGGTGGCGGATCGGTCGGCCGCAGATATTCCGGTCGTCGTGCCGTCGAGCGAGTCGACAGAGACGGTGAAGGCGGTCCGATGCGAGTCGGTGCTCTCCGTGACCATCAGAGGAAGACGGAGCTCGTCCAGCCTCTCCCCGAGGAGTGGGACACAGATCAGCCCCGAGGTGTGGCGAACCATGAACGCGATGCGCTCCGGTGTCACCATCTCTGCGGCAAGGATCAGGTCGCCTTCGTTCTCCCGGTCGGCGTCGTCGACCACTACGACGAATTCGCCGTGGTGCACCGCCGCGATCGCCTCTTCGATCGTCGAGAAGGTCATCGC
>JAUYIV010000053.1 GCA_030688105.1 Actinomycetota bacterium
GCGGCGAAGGCCGCCACGACGATGCTCCCCGGGATCTCCACCGCGGTGATGTAGTAGGCGGTGGCCACGTCGACGACCAGGCCGTCGATCTGCCGGGCATCGAGCGCCGACTTGGCGTCGACCGTGGTCTCGTAGACGGCGACGTCGGGATTCGGCTGGATGATCTCCTCGATGTAGTCGAGGCTGGTTGTGCCGATCTGCACCCCGAGCCTGGCCTCCTGCAAGTCGGCCAGTGTCGTCGCTCCGGCGATTCCGTTGTCGGGGAACGCGATCAGGGCCTGGGCATTCGAGTAGTACGGATCCGAGAAGTCGACGACCTCGTCACGCTCCGGACTGATCGTGTACTGCTGGAGGTTGAAGTCGAAGTTCTTCGGCCCGCTAATGGCTTCGTCGAACCCGGTGCGGACCCACACCACCTGATCGGCGGTGAAGCCCATCTCCTCCGCCAGGGCGTAGACGAGGGCGGACTCGAAGCCGACGCCCGACTCGGGCTCGTCGAAGTTGTCGCCGTCGGGGGTGCCCACCCACGGCGGGAAGGCGGGCTCGCCGGTGGCGACGGTCAGTTGCCCGGCGGTGAACAGATTCAGATCGGCCACGTCACACGACGCCGCTTGTCCCGAGGTCGTGGTGGTTGCGTCGTCATCGCCGCACGCCACCGCTACGAGCGCCAGGACCAGCAGGACGCTCAGCACTCTCCATCGCACTTCGTCTGCTCCTGTAAGGGTTCGGGCCAGAGTAGCGACGGTCGGTGCCCCCAAGGGATTCAGTGATCAGGCACCGGGCTCGGGGAGGAACTCGCCACGCGCCACGGCGCGCAGCGCCTCCTGAACCGGTGTGCCCTCGAAATCGGCGTTCAACTCGACCTCGACTTTGAGGACGCCGTGATCCGCCTTGCGGCTGGCGCCGAGGCGCTCCAGAGGCCGGAGTATCTCCACGTTGTCGCCGAGAACCCAGGCGCGGAAGGTGTGGATCCCGTTGGCGATGGCGCTGGCGGTGAGGAACTGCAGCAGGTAGGCCCCGATGCCATTGTGCTGATGGTCGTCGACGACGGCGACGGCCGCCTCGGCAACCTCGGGGTCCTTGGGATCGCGCACGTAGCGAGCCACTCCCCACCCGTCGGCAGGGTCGTCCGGGTTGACCGCCATCCAGGCGAAGTGGTTGGTGTAGTCGATCTCGGTGAGGTACTTGAGTTCTCGCTCGTTGAGGCTGGTGACCGGGCGCAGGAATCGGCGGTAGCGCGACTCGGGGGAGAGGCGCGCCAGGCCTCGGGTCAGGGCGTCCTTGTCGTCGGCGCGGATCGGCCGGATCAGCGCCTTCGATCCGTCGCGGAGCGTGACGATGTGCTCGTTGGGTCCGGTCACGCGGTCAGGCTATATCCTCTGCGCGCTTGCCCGGGTGGCGTAATCGGCAGCCGCGGCGGACTTAAAATCCGCTGTCCCTTCGGGGACGTGGGGGTTCGACTCCCTCCCCGGGCACCCTGTTCATTCCCGGGCCGACTTCGCCGCCTGCGGCGGCGAGGCCTCAATAGACCCTCGCTTCGCTGGACGCCTGGCTGACCTCTTCCACCGCTCGTATCGATCGACGGAACTCCGGCTGGAGCGTCAGAATGCACAGATGGCGAGCAACGGCAAACCGTCGAGAGCGTGGGCGATTGCCCGGTGGCCGGCGGCGATGCTCTACGCGGCCGTTGGGTTCCTGTATGCGTTCTCCGGCTTGATCGCCCCTTGGTGGGGCGTGCTCGTGTTGTGGACGATGTGGCTTGCCCTGACCACGTGGGTCGTGGCTTCGTGGCAGCGCCGGCCGTGGGTGGTGGTGATCTCGCCGGTCGTCGCCTACGCGCTGTGGGGAGCGGTCGTTCTCGTCGGAGATTGGCTCTTCGGCTGGACCGCCTGATCGACCGAGCCACGACCCTGACATTTGCTGGCGCGGCATAGGGGTTGTGGTCGACAACGCCCCACGACTGCCACGCCCGGATCGTCCCACTTCACCGCGGCACCTCGGCGACCTGATCGCTTGCGAGACCCTTCCCGGATCTCCGTGAGTTGCTCTCAGCCCTTCGACCACTCCTTGACCATTCGGTCCAGCGTGCCCAACGGCACCAGCCCCGAGCCGATCACCGTGTCGTGGAATCCCTTGATGTCGAAGCGGTCGCCCATGGACTCTTCGGCCTCGCGGCGCATGCGCTGGATCTCGAGGCGGCCGAGCATGTACGAGCAGGCCTGGCCGGGCATGCCGATGTACCGATCGACCTCACCCTCGATCGTCCCCAGCGACATCGGGGAGTTGGCCTGGAAGTAGTCGATCGCTTGCTGGCGCGACCAACCCTTGGCATGGAGCCCGGTGTCGATGACGAGGCGGCCCGCCCGCATCGAGTCGGCCGAGAGCATCCCCATCCGTTCGAGCGCCGACGAGTAGAGCCCCATCTCGTCGGCGAGCCGCTCGCTGTACAGGCCCCAGCCCTCGCCATAGGCGCTGATGAAGGCGTGCTTGCGGAACTCTGGGATCCCCTCGAGCTCCTGGGCGATCGCCAGCTGAAGGTGGTGCCCGGGGATGCCCTCGTGATAGGCCATCGACTCGATCTCGAACTTCCCCCACCGGGCGGGGTCGGCGGTGTTCACGAAGAACATTCCGGGCCTCGAGCCATCCGCCGCCGGGCGGAAGTAGAAGGCCGTCGGTCCGCTCGGGGTCTCGGCGACCACGCAGTCGGCGACGGGGAGGCGGCCGAACCAGTCGCCCATCGCCGCCTTGGCCTTGGCCATCGCCTTCTCCGACGCGGCCACGATCGCCGGCCCGTCGGCGAAGTGGAGCTCCGGGTCGTCCCGCAGTCGGGAGAAGATCTCCTGGAGGTCGGTGGTGCCGAGCACCTCAGACCCGAGTTCCCGGTATTCGTCGGCGAGTCGCTCCACCTGGCCGAGCCCGATCTTGTGGATCTCGTCGGGCGTCCTGTCGATGGTGGTGTATCGGTAGAGAGTGCGGGCGTAGGCCGCTTCGCCGTCGGGCAGCCAGCCGAGCCCCGGCTTGTCGTCGGGTCGCGCCGCCGGGACCACCTCGTCGGCGATCGTGTCGCGCCAGCGTCGGTACGCCGGCCGAAGCACGTCGGACACGATCGAGGTCATCTCCTCGCGCCAGGCCGTCTCGCCGTCCCAGCCCTGGGGAGCGCGGAGGGCGAGATGGCGGTCCTCCTCGAGGGGGGTGGCCAAGAGCTGGTCGATCTGCTCGACCGTCTTGCGCGCCGTCGACGCCATCGGCGTGCGGCCGTGGGCGACTCCCTCGCGTAGGCGGTCCGAGTAGTCGTCGAACGTGTCGGCCATCGCCCGGAACTTGGTCGGCATCGCCTGGGCGTGCTCCGGAGCCATCAGCGGGAACTGCGGGATCATCACCGGGAGCATCGCCTGGATGCCGACGGCGTGGTTGACGGCGAACTCGGCGAGGCGCACCTCATCGACGTCGGCGATGCTCTTGGCGTCGTAGATGAGCACCTCTCGCGTGATCATTTCGTCGTCGGTGAGTGAGCCCGGGTCGATCGCCTCGGCTTGGGCGACGAATTCGCGGTAGCGGCGGATCGTCGCGTCCTCGGCCTCGCGCGAGGCCTGTTCGACCTTGTCGTCGAACCGGTGGTCACCGAGCATGAGGGCCTGGGTGGGATTCGTCTCGAGGACGAAGTCCCAGTAGTCGCGGGCGAGTTTGTCGAGCGCTTGGTTCATGGTGTCGATGGTATCGCCGTGTTGCCCGTTGCTGACTGCGTCTCCCCGCGGCTTCCGGGCCCCTGCTCATTCAACAAGTGAGTCTCGCGTCGACGCGCCCGCTGTCTCCGCGACCCCCTCCGTCTCGGCCTTCGGCCGATCCACCTCCCCCGCTGAGGGCGGGGGAGGATGCGCCTGGACTCAGTCCCCGAACTCCCTTTCCCTGATCTCGGCGAACTGGTCCAGGGCGCTCGGGTTCATCAATGCATCGCGGTTCGTCACCGGCTCTCCGGCGAGGACCAGCCTCACCGCCTTTTCCACCTTCTTGCCGCTGATGGTGTACGGGATGTCGTCGACCTGGATGATCCGCCGGGGGACGTGTCGCGGCGAGGTCATTTTTCGGATCCGGTCGGTGATCCGGTCGCGTAGCCCGTCGTCCAGCTCCCCGCCGGGGGTGAGTACGACGAAGAGGACCACCTCCACGTCGCCGTCGGTGTCGCGGCCCACCGCGATGGCGTCGACGATCTCCGGCAGGGGTTCGATCGCCCGATAGATCTCTGCGGTCCCGATGCGCACCCCGCCGGGGTTGAGCGTCGTGTCGCTCCGCCCGTAGATCACCACGCCGCCCTCGGGCCTGATCTCGATGAAGTCGCCGTGGGTCCAGACGCCCTCGAACTCGCTGAAGTAAGCCTCGCGATAGCGGCTGCCGTCGTCGTCCCGCCAGAAGCCCACCGGCATCGACACGAACGGCCGGGTGCACACCAGCTCCCCTTTCTCGCCGACGATGGGCCGGCCCCGCTCGTCCCAGGCCTCGACCGCCATGCCGAGCGCCCGCGCCTGGAGCTCGCCGCGCCTGACCGGGAGGATCGGCACGCCGATGGCGAAGCACCCGATGATGTCGGTGCCCCCGCTCAGCGAGGCCAGCTGCACGTCGTCGGCGACGTTCTCGTAGACCCAGTCGAACTGCTCGGGCAGCAGCGGCGCTCCGGTCGACCCGAGCCATCGGACCGATGACAGGTCGGCGGTGTCGGCGGGCACCAGACCGGCATTGGCGTTGGCGGCGAGGAACTTGGGACTGGTCCCGAAATGGGTGATCCCGGCCTCGGCGGCGACCTGCCAGAGGCGCTCGAGGGACGGGTGCGAGGGGCTGCCGTCGTAGAGGACGATCGCCGCCCCGGTGGCGAGCCCGCTGACCAGCCAGTTCCACATCATCCAGCCGCAGGTGGTGAACCAGAAGAGCCGGTCGCCCGGGTGCAGATCGCAATGGAGAAGATGCTCGGACAGGTGCTTGAGGAGCGTCCCGCCGGACCCGTGGACGATGCTCTTCGGCGGCCCGGTGGTCCCCGAGGAGTACATGACGAAAACCGGGTGGTCGAAGGGGAGCCGGGCGTACTCGGGCTCGGTGGCGTCGCCGGCGAGCAGGTCGTCCCAGGCGATCGCCGCGGGGGAGTCGATGCCCTCACCGATCCGGTCGATGACCACCAGATGCTCGATCGACGGGATCGAGGACAGAGTCTCGGTCACGGTGTCGGCCACCCGATGCGTGACCCCGTTGTACGGGTAGCCGTCTACCGCCACCAGGACCTTGGGCTCGATCTGGCCGAATCGGTCGATGACGCCCAGCGGCCCGAAGTCGGGCGAGCACGACGACCAGATGGCCCCGATCGCCGCCGTCGCCAGCATCGCCACCACCGCCTCCGTCCCGTTGGTCACCAGCCCGGCGACTCGGTCGCCCTCCACGACGCCGAGGCGACGCAGCCCCTGCTCGGCTCGGGCGACGCGGATGCGCAGCTCCCGGCGATCGAGGATCTCGGTGGTGCCCTCCTCCGAGACGGCCACGACCGCTACGGCGTCGGGGTCACCGCGGAGGAGGTTCTCGGCGAAGTTGAGCCGGGCACCGGGGAACCACTCGGTGCCGGGCATCGTTTCGCGGCCGATCACGGCGTCGGGGGGGCGGGAGGCGATGACTCCGGCGAAGTCCCAGACCGCCTTCCAGAACCCGGCTCGGTCCTCGACGGACCAATTCCAGAGGCGGTCGTAGGTGCCCGGTGCGCCGGGCACGGAGCCCATGAACCGGTGGAGGTTGCTGGCGGCGATGCGCTCCGGCGAGGGCTCCCAGAGGATCTCGGACATGGGGGAAGCCTCGCTGTGTCCGGGCCGATTGGCAATTGGTACGTTCCCCGTTACCCGTTTCCCGGCCGACGAGTCCAGGCTCGCTCGCAGGGTCAGCCGCCCCCCTCCAGCCTCCCGCCTTCGGCCCCCGCCCCGCCTCCCGCCCTGGCGGATGCCGGAGGGCCTAGGTCAGGAGTCGGTGTTGCGGAACCGGTCGAACACCTCGAGGAGCTCCTCCCGCTGCGACGCGGGGACGTCATCCATCACCGACTCGGGCGCCTTGACATAGAGGCCCTTGGCCTCGGCCAGGACCGTCTCCGGGTCCGCTGCGCCGGCGAGCGACGCCGCCACCCGAACCCGGGTCCCGCGGTCGTCCTCGATCCACGCGGTGACCACCAGCGGGGTGCCGGCGGGGATGATCCCCCGGAACCTCAGCTCCATCGTCGCGGTCAGGTGGGCGGCGTAACGGTGGCGGTACAGGACCCACGCCATCGCCTCGTCGAAGACGGTGGCGACGATCCCGCCGTGGATCACCGAGCCCAGCCCGACGTAGTCCTCGCCGAGGGTGACCTCCGACCGCACCCGGCCCGGGCCATCGGAGCGGAATCGCAGATGCAGGCCCTTCGGGTGGGTCGGACTGCACGCGAAGCAGTGGAAACTGGCGAGGGTGGGGAGGAGGTCAGGCATGCGAGAAGCCTCGCTTGGCTCGGCGCAATTGGCAATTGGCAATTGGCGATTGGAGGGAGGTCCATGGTTTTCGGGCGACGGGTTGCGGGCGACGGGTTGCGGGTGACGGGCAACGGGCAACGGGCAACGGGCAACGACCGCCCGGTCACTACCCTCGCCGGATCCCGCAAGGGGGGCTCGCTTGAAGATGAAACTCGGCCTGATGTTCGCCAACACCCTGGCCCTGACCCGCGACCAGGTGTTCACCCAGGTGGGCGCAGCCGAGGCGGCGGGGTACGAGTCGCTCTGGACCGTCGAGCACGTCGTGGTGCCGAAGGGGTACGAGTCGGCCTACCCCTACAGCAGGAGTGGGCGGATGGCCGGGGACGTCGAGGACTTTGCCATCCCCGATCCGTTGGTATGGCTGGCCTTTGCCGCCGCGGCGTCGTCCACGATCCGCCTGGCCACCGGCGTGATGATCCTTCCGCAGCGCAATCCGGTCGTCCTCGCCAAGGAGGTGGCGACCCTGGACGTGCTCAGCGGGGGCCGAATGTTGCTCGGCGTCGGCGCCGGATGGCTCGAGGAGGAGTTCCGCGCCATCGGGGTGCCGTTCGCCGACCGGGGCTCCCGGGTGGACGAGTACATCGGCGCCATGCGGGCCCTCTGGTCCCAGGAGGTCGCCTCGTTCGACGGCGAGTTCGTCTCGTTCAAGGATGTGTACATGCGTCCCCAGCCGGTCGACGGGACGGTGCCGATCGTGATCGGAGGACACACCAGGCGCGCCGCCCGCCGCGCCGGCGAGTTGGGAGACGGCTTCTATCCGGCCTCGGCTGCGGTCACCGAGCTCGCGGAGCTGGTGGCGCTGGCCCGGGAGGCCGCCGATCGCTCCGGCCGCGATCCCAATGCGCTCGAGATCACCATGGCGGCCCGGCCAGACCGCGAGTCGGTCGAACGGATGGCGGCCGCCGGTGTCGACCGGGTGGTGGTCTCGGCGGCGGTGGGTGAGGAGACCCTGGCGGCCCTGGCGGCGGATGTCATCGGTTGAGCGGGTGCGCCATCATCGCCCCACTGAAAACTCGCTCGGCGAGCGCCGATCGGGCGCGATAGGATCGGAGCGGGAAAGGCCGATCCGTGTCCGGTGCCAACCCTGCAACTGGAGGGCGCCGGACGCAGGTACTCTGAGCGTTCGTGATCCTCGTGCGTGGCCTTGGGGTCGAGGCCGGAATCCGCACCCTGGTATCCGACGCATCCTTTGCCTTGCACCCCGGGGACAAGGTCGGCCTCGTCGGTCGAAACGGCGCGGGCAAGACCACCCTTCTCCAGACCCTTGCGGGACGACGCCCCGCACAGAGCGGCACGGTGGCACGGTCGGGGAGGATCGGGTACCTGTCCCAGGAGGCTTCACTCCCCGAGCTCGAGTACACCGACGCGACGGCGCTGGAACGGATCCTGGCAGCGCGCGACATCGGCGGGGTGCAGCGGCGCATGGAAGAGGTGAGGCATCGGATGGAGTCGGCCGACGGCTCCGAGCGGGATCTGCTCATCCGGCGGTTCGCTCGGCTCGAAACCGAGTTCGAGACCGCCGGGGGCTACCGGGCCGAGGCCGAGGCCCGCAAATTCGGGGCTTCGGTGGGCATTGCCGACGACGAGATGGGCCAAGCGGTCCGCTCCATGTCGGGGGGGCAGCGTCGCCGGGTCGAGCTTGCGCGAATCCTCTTTGCGGACACCGACGTACTGCTCCTGGACGAGCCGACCAATCACCTGGATCTCGACGCCAAAGCGTGGCTGGTGGAGTTCCTAGCCGATTATCCCGGGGCATTGCTGGTGGTGAGCCACGACCTGCCTCTCCTCGATGCTTCGATCACCTCGGTGCTCTCGCTCGAAGACGGCACCGTCGAGCCGTACCGGGGCAACTACAGCCATTTCCTCGCGGAGCGCGATCGGCGGCGCGAGCAACGGCGTCGGGAGCGGGCCGTCCAGGAGCGGCAGATCGAACAACTGGAGTCGACCGTTCGCCGGTTCATGGGGACGACGGAGAAGATGTCGAAGCGCGCCAAGGCGATGCAGACCCGGGCAGACCGGATGAAGGGGTCGCTCGTGGAGGTCGCCGCGGCCGGGCGGAGCGTCGCCGTCCGGTTCCCTCAGCCGGAGCCGTCCGGGCGCATCCCACTCGAGGGCATGGCGCTGGCGAAGGCCTTCGGCGACAACGTCGTATTCGTCGACGTCGACGTCCATGTCGAGCGGGGCGAGCGTCTGCTGATCATGGGCCTGAACGGCGCCGGCAAGACGACGCTCCTCCGGATCCTCGCCGGCGTCGAGCAGTCCGACATCGGTGAGGTGGTCCTGGGTCACCAGGCCTCCCTGGGGTACTACGCCCAGGAGCACGAGCAGATCGTCCCCGACCGAACCGTGATGGATCACATGCGCGACGTCTCGGCCGAGACCGATCAGGCACTGCGCGGGGTGCTCGGCCACTTCCTGCTCGCCGACAAGATCGAGCAGGAGGCCTCGACCCTCTCGGGGGGCGAGAAGACCAAGCTGGCGCTCGCCCAGCTCGTGGTCGGGCGGCACAACGTCTTGCTGCTCGACGAGCCCACCAACAACCTCGATCCCCAGGCCAAAGGGGCGCTGCTCCAGGCGCTTCACGCCTACCGCGGGACCCTCATCCTCGTCAGCCACGACACCGACTTCGTGGCGGCGCTCGGCCCCGATCGGGCCGTCATCATGCCCGAAGGCAACGGGGTGTTCTTCGACGAGTCGCTGCTGGACTTGGTGGCGCTGGCTTAGAGAGGTTGCCCGTTGCCCGTTGCCCGTTACCCGTTGCCCGTTACCCGTCGCCCGTGGCCCGTATCGCTCAGCCGGTGCGAAGGGCGATCGGCACCGACTCCGGTTCCGGCACCTGGAGTGTGTCTGCCAATGCCGAGATGGCTCCGGGAACCACCCAGTAGTGGATCCACTTGCCGCGGCGCTCCCGGTCGACCAGCCCGGCCTCGTAGAGGACCTTGAGATGGTGGCTCACCGTCGGCTGCGACACCCCGATGCTCTCGACCAGCTCGCAGGCGCACACCTCGCCGCAGGAGGCGATGAGGGAGAGGAGCCGGAGCCGGGCCGGATCACCCAGGGCGCGGAACCGAGTCGCCAGGGTGTCGGCCTCATCGGGTCTAACCGGGGTCTCGAGGATCGGGGCACAGCACTGGTCCACGGATACATATTGACAGATGTCGATGCATGGGTCAATATATCGATATCCATCGATAGGAGGTGGCATGGCACCGATCGAGATCACCGGCGCCGCCGGTGAGACCGACTCGGGCTGTTGCTCGGGCTGCTGCGGCGGCTCGGGCTGCTGCTGAGAAGGAGGGGCGGCGTCAGCCGCCCCTCCTTCGTTGGTCCCGGTGAATCCCACGTCGTTGTGGCCCATCGGCCCTGGAACGCCCGGGTCGACCGGGGATACTCGACGAATGGGCAAGAGTTCGGTCAGGTCGGCGCTCCGCACCGAGTGGGAGGCCCTTGGAGGTGTGGGCCGGGCCGCGCTGCTCGGGCTCCTGGCTTCGGTCATCGTCGCCTGGTTCCTCGGGGTGGGCATCCCGGCGGCAGTGGAGGCCGACCTGATCGCTTCCCACCTCGAATCTCTGTCCCTCGCCGTCGACGACCTCACCGCGGATGGTGTCATCGCCGTCGACGGCGGCATGGGTGACGAGGAGGCGCTCCGAGAGTTCTGGCAGCGGAGCATGGTCGGGGGAAGCGTCGTCGGCATCAACCTCTGGGGAGCCGGAGCGGCAACGACCTTCTCGAGTGACCCGTCGCTTGCCACTGCATTCTCGGAGAACCGGCTCGATCTGGCCCTCTCGGGTGAGGCCCAGGGAGGGCATGCCGGCGGCGATGGGGGGAGCTACGCCGCCGACAGCTCCATGGGGCATCTCTGGGAGTTCTACATCCCGGTTCGAAACGCAGGCGGCGAGGTCACGGCGGTCGTGCAGATCCTCGAGGTGACTGCGACGCTGCACGATGGGTTGGCCTCGATACGCCGTTGGCTTTGGCTCGGCATCGCGGTGGGCTTGTCGGCCTTGCTCGTCTTCAACGCGCTGGTCGTCGCCGCCAACACTCGGGAGTTGGCCCACCGGCGCGACCAGGCCGAAGGGCTGCTGGCCGATCTCGCTCACGCCCAGGAGGAGGAGCGCGTGCGGATCATGGGGGCGCTCCATGATGACGTCGGCCAGCCGCTGTATCGCGTCCTCTATGGGGTCGAGGGTTGCCGAGCACAACTCGAGGGGAACACCGCCGTGAGGGACGAACTGGCGAGCATCGCGGCGCTGATCAGATCGATCGACGGGACGCTCCGATCGGAGCTGCACATGCTCCACCAGGGGGAGATCGATCAGCTCGATCTCCGCACTCTGCTCGTTCGGCTGGCGGATGAAGTGCGCCGCGAGTCCCACGTGGAGGTGACCCTCGACATCGCCGAGAACCACCTTCCCAACGGAAGCCGTGCCGCCCTCTTCCGGGCGGTCCGCGAGGCGGTGACCAACGCCCGCCGGCACGGGGCAGCGCATCGGATCGACATCGCGCTCGCGGTGCGCCAGGGGCGCGTCGTCCTCGACGTGGAGGACGACGGGATCGGGTTCGACGGAGAGCTCGGTCTGGGGCTGACGACGGCGCGCACGCGGCTCGAGGCGGCCGGAGGCGGTCTTCGGGTGACGAGGCGGACGCGGGGCGGGACGCTCTTCCGTGCCTGGGTGCCGGTGGGGAGTGGGGAGACATGAGGGTCGTCATCGCCGATGATCACAAGCTGGTTCGCGACGGCATCAAGTGGATGCTCGCCAGCGAGCCGGAGATCGAGATCGTCGGCGAGGCCTCGGACGGCGCCGCCCT
>JAUYIV010000061.1 GCA_030688105.1 Actinomycetota bacterium
GAGGTGGTCGAGGAGCTGGCCAGATGGTCGGGAGATCGTCATTTCGCTTTGGATGCCCATCGCCGGTTTGTGCAGATGTATGGCGAGGTGGTGCTGGGCTTGGGCGAGCATCATTTCCAGGAGGTCCTAGCCGACCTTCGCGCCTCCCGCAAAGTTACCGATGATGCCCATCTGACGACCGAGGATCTGGCCCTCGCCGCCAACCGGTTCCGTCAGATCGTGGCCGATGCGGGCCAGGTGCTCCCGGCGGATCCTCGCAGCCAACTCCACGAGGCTATCGAAGCGGTGTTCGCTTCCTGGAACAACAAGCGGGCCCGAGAGTACCGTCGTCTTCACTCCATCCCCGACGACATCGGCACCGCCGTCAACGTCCAGATGATGGTTTTTGGCGATCTTGGCAATGAGTCCGGCACGGGTGTGTGCTTCACCCGCGATCCCTCCACCGGGGAGCGCCGCCCCTATGGGGACTATCTGCCCCAGGCTCAGGGGGAGGATGTGGTGGCGGGGATCCGCAACACGGTGACCCTGGACGAGCTCAGCGGCATGCATCCCGAATGCCACGCCGAACTGTTGGGGGTGATGGACGGGCTCGAGCGACATTTTCGCGACATGTGCGACATCGAATTCACCATCGAGCGGGGATCGCTGTGGATCCTCCAAACCAGGGCCGGCAAGCGCACTGCCCCGGCGGCGGTCCGTATCGCCGTCGAGATGGCCGGCGAAGGGGTGATCGACCGAGCAGAAGCGGTCCGGCGAGTGGAGCCTTCGTCGCTCGAGCAGTTGGAACGCCCCCGTATCGCCGATTCGGCCCGTGGCCAGGCCCTTACCACCGGAATAGCCGCCAGCCCGGGGGCGGCCACCGGCAAAGTCGTCTTTGATGCCGACACGGCCGTCGAGCAGGCCAAGGCCGGGGAGGTGGTCATCCTGGTCCGGCCCGAAACCACCCCCGACGACATCCACGGCATGGCCGCCGCCGGCGGCATCCTCACCTCGCGGGGCGGAAAAACCAGTCACGCCGCGGTGGTGGCGAGAGGGATGGGAAAGCCTGCCGTGACGGGAGCGGCGGCGTTCTTCGTGGATGTCGGTTCGGGGCGAGCCTCGGTCGGACAGCACGACTTCGTCGAGGGAGATCTGATAACCATCGACGGGACATCGGGAGCGGTCTATGCAGGAGCAGTGCCGTTGGAGGAGCCCCGGCCGATTCCCGAATTGGAGACCCTGCTGGCCTGGGCGGACGAGTTCCGCCAGTTAGGCGTCCGAGCCAACGCCGACACCGCCGACGACGCCGCCATCGCCCGAGCGGCCGGTGCAGAGGGGATCGGGCTGGCTCGAACCGAGCACATGTTCCTGGGCGAACGTACCGCCATTGTCCAGCGGATCATCCTCACCCCCGACGGCCCGGACCGCCAGCAGGCCCTTCACGACCTGCAAATCCAGCAGGTCGGCGACTTCGACACCTTGCTCGAAGTCATGGACGGGTTGCCGGTGATCGTACGTCTGCTCGACCCTCCCCTCCACGAGTTCCTCCCTTCCCGGCTCGAACTCGAACAGGAGATGGTGCGCCGGGTTCGTCTGGGCAGATCTATCGCCGACCTCGAGCACATGTCCGCCCAGGTTGCTCGCTGGGAAGAGAACAATCCGATGCTCGGATTGCGAGGAGTGAGGCTCGGCCTGGTCGTTTCTGATCTCTATCGGATGCAGATAGAAGCGGCGCTGGAGGCGGTGGTCCTCCGGCTCAACGCCGGGGGCGATCCCCACCTCGAGATCATGATTCCCCTGGTAGGCAATCTCGAAGAGTTGACCCGCATGAGAGAGCTGGTAGAAGAAGTGGTTGCCAGAGTTAGCCGTCGGATCGGTCGAGAGCTTCGGGTGCCGGTGGGCACCATGATCGAGCTTCCCCGGGCCGCTCTGATTGCCGGACAGCTCGCCCGGGCAGCCGATTTCTTCTCCTTTGGCACCAACGATCTCACCCAGATGACCTACGGATTGTCACGAGACGACGCTGAGGCGTCTTTCCTGCAGCGTTACCTCGACGAGCAGATCCTGGCGTACAACCCCTTCCAGACCCTTGACCGAGAAGGTGTGGGCCGCCTCATTCGGGTGGCGACCCGGGAGGGAAGGGAAGCCAATCCAGAGCTATCGGTCGGAGTGTGCGGGGAGCACGGCGGTGACCCGGCCTCGATCGCCTTCTGCCGAGAGGTGGGGCTCGACTATGTGTCCTGCAGCCCACCCCGGGTGAAGGTGGCCCGCTTGGCCGCTGCTCAAGCCGAGCTATCCGGGGCGGTTTCGACGGCCTGATCGCGGTCAACTCTGCCGAGTCGCCCTGGGGGGCTGGTGGCCTCATGGTGCCGATCGATCGCCTCCCAAAGCTGGCCGATCCCTTCGCCGTGGAGAGCGCTGGTAACGACCACCGGTGGCCGCCACCCCTGTTTTGAACCCATCTCAACCATCTGGGTGAGCCTGGAGGCGGTAGCGGCGGCGTCGCCCTGGTCGGCCTTGTTGACGCAGTAGACATGCCCGATCTCTAGTAAGCCGGCCTTGGCCGTCTGGA
>JAUYIV010000095.1 GCA_030688105.1 Actinomycetota bacterium
ACCACGGCGATCGGCGGGGAGGTCCGCGCCGGAGAATCTCTCAAAACGAAGGCTGACGTGGGCACCGACCATGCGGCCCGACCACGCATCGGGGATCGTGGCCAGCGGCTCGAGACCGGTGTGCGCCGCGATCACGACGTCATGCCCCGTGCCCAGCAGGGCGGTGGGGCCGCCCGGCCGGGGCGGCAGCACCCGCCGCAGCGACCGCGTCCTGTCGGCGAGGTCGGATGCCCGCTCGCCGAGCCGTTCGAGGATCTGCTCTCTGCGGCTCTCGGTGAAACGCGTCCCTTCCGGATAGATCAGAACACCCTCACGGTCCGTCATCCCCTCGGTGAGGGCGAGCACCGCGGCGACCTCGACCGAGGACTCGCCGCTCCGGTCGACGAAGTGGTTGATCAGGCGGTTTCCTGCGATGTCGAGCGCCGGATCGGCCAGCAACTCCCGCTTGAGGACATACCGGAGTCGAATCCCCGCCTCGCGGGTCACGAAGACGTTCGGCAACAGGGTGTCGACGATGCTGGCGTGGCGCATCATGACGATGATGGGCCCCGGCGACACCCGCTCGAGGCCCTCGACGGACATCGTGAGTCCGAGGATGCGCTTGGCCGCGCCGAACAGCGCGCCCGCCCACCACTCCTGAAGCCGGTAGGCGCCTTCGCGCATCCGCGATCGGTCGCTCCCGAAGCCGGCGGCGATCCACTGCCATCCGACGACCGCGAGGCAACAGACCCCGACCGCGACATACACCCAGCCAAAGGCGAACAGGCGGAGCGCCATGAACGGGCGCCTCCAGATCAGCCATCGGGGCAGGTCGATGATCAGGCTCACGATCAGCCACACGGGCGCCAGAACGGTGACGAGGAGGAACAGGGCCAGGTGGGTCGGAACGGTCCTCAACCGACGGCGGAGGCGTCTGCCGCGCGACTCGTCCATCTAGCCCCGGCGACCCGCGGATTGCACCCGACCTTGAGACGACTCGGGTGGGGTGACCACTAGAGGTACTGCCCGGGCGGCGTCGCCTCCCCCGTCTGGCTTCCCTGCGCCTCGATCGCCCGCATCCGGATCTGCTGGAGCTGACTGGCGGCGGCGGCCTGCTGGCTCCACAGCGTGGCCTGGATGCCGGCGAACAGCCCCTCCAGCCAACCGACCAGCTGCGCCTGCGCCACCCGAAGCTCGGCCTCGCTCACCGTCTCGCCCGAAAGGGGAGTGAACAGTTCGTTCATCTCCTCGCGGAGGTCGCCGGGCAGGATTTCCTGCATCTCGGCGAGGGTGTTCTCGTGGACCTCGACCATCCGCCGTCGGCCCGCATCGTCCAAGGGCGCCTGCCGGATCTCATCGAGCATAGCCCTGGTCATCGAGGCGATGCGCATCAGCTTCGGGGCCTGGACGAAGGAGACGTCCTCGGCGGCCTGATCCTCCGGTCGCCCGATCGGTGCGGGCACATTGTGCTGGGTGTGCTCTTCAGCCATGCGATCAGGATAAGAGCATCGGACAGGAGTTTCGGACCGGATCCACCATCTGGCTGCTGGAAGCCGAAGGGTGAATGGAGCTGGGACCTAGCGGCGCAGGCTCTGCGAGGGCAGGTGGCGGAGCCGGATCGACAGGCAGGTGAGGCCACCGTCGGCGCGGGCGAACTCCGAGGTGTCGCAGGCGACAACCCCGTAGCCGAGACCGGCCAACTGGTCCGCAACCCGATGGTGTGCTGCTCCGAGGAGGATTCGCCCGTCGGGGAGGCGCACCACGTTCGCCGCCTCGGGGTCGTCGCTCTCGACTGCCACTACCCGGAGCCCGGCGAAGACGGCACGATCGCAGGAGTCGGGGTGCCAGAGCACCGAGCTCTCGTCCAGGGCGGTGACGCCCGACTTCAGATGGAGCGCGCTCTCGACCGGAACCCGAACCGGGCGGCGCCGCATTCCGCCGCAGAATGCCTCCAACCCCGCTGCCCCGGCGGCATCGGTCCTCCCCCCGACCCCGACGAACACCGTCGTGCCGACCTGCAACACGTCGCCGCCGTCTAGGGCACCATGGTCGAGCGTGTGGATGTCGACCAGCTCGGAGAGGGCATCGGCCACCGGGCCGCTCTCACCGAGACGGGAAGGATGCCCCGGCCGGGCGATCAGCGCCGCCTCGCCGACGACCACCGCGGCATCCTCGATGAAGCATCCATCGGGATGGGCCTCGTCGCCGGGCACGACCCGAACCTCGAAGCCCCCCATCTCGAGCGCCGACCGGTAACGAAGGTGCTGGTGCCGCGCTCGCTTGGGATCGAGTGGGGGAACGGCGGGTCGCCGGGTGACGCAGCGCGTGAACGAGTCGGTCACCTCACGAACCAAGGCGACCGGGCCCATCAAGAGCCGGGCAGTGACACCAGGTAGTCGTCGGCGTCGTCGGACCACACCATCTCGATGACACCGCGGGCCGCCGCCGCCCTGGTGAACTGAAGAAAGCCGTTGTAGCCGTAGGCCTTCTCGGAGAACCCCGGCTCGATCTTGCGGATGCCGTCCTTGAGGCCAGAGAGCGGTGCTGCGCCCGACCTGGCCTTCTCGACGACCCGCCGTAGCAGGGCAAAGGCCTGCTCTTCCTGGCCGCCCTCCGCCTTGAAGCTCACTTCGGGGTCCCCCCGGGCCGGACCCTCCGTGAGCTCGATGACGCCTCGCTCTTCGAGTTGGCGAAGCATCTCGCCGAAGGCGCGATACCCGTAGTCGGCCTCGGAGAAGGTCGGATCCTTGCGGAGCAGCGCCCTCTTGACGTTGGAAGCCAACACCACCCCGT
>JAUYIV010000106.1 GCA_030688105.1 Actinomycetota bacterium
CCGCCGCCACGGCGGCGGCGCCGCCGAGGCCGCCGGAGAGGTCGTCCACGTCGGTCCCCAGATACCCGTCGCCAATCACGAATACCAGCGGCGAGGCGCCCGAGTCGATCGTAGGTCCGACATCGCCCACCCCGGTGACGATGACGACGAGCCCGCCCGAGACCCGCGGGTCCTCGACCACCTCGACCGGCTCGCCCAGACGCTCGCCGACCGCATCGGCGAGACCGGCGAGACCGGGTGGTTCGGAGGGCCAGATGGAGACGGTTCCCATCTCAGTCGGCGGTGAGGATCGTCACCGCGCACGCCCCGTTGTCGAAACCCGACGCGCCGCCTCCGGTCACATGGGCCATCGCGGTCCGAGCGCCTTCCCGCTGTGAGGACGCACGGCCCCGCAACTGATCGGTGAGCTCCACGATCTGGGCGGCCCCGGTGGCGCCGATCGGGTGGCCGCGCCCCATGAGCCCGCCGCTCGGGTTGACGAGCGCGTGTCTCGACGGCTCCAGCGACGAGCTCTCCCCCGATTCGAGGAAACGGGGCGCCTCGCCCTCCGGGCACAGACCCAGCTCCTCGCAGTACAGGAGCTCGGCGATCGAGAAGGCGTCGTGCAACTCGACCACGTCGAACTCCTCCGGTCCGATGCCGGCCGCGGCGAATGCCTCCTCCGAGGCCCGCAGCGTGATGTCCGGCCGGGTGATGTCGCGTTCGGCCATGCTGAAGCGCCCCGACTTCACCACGGTGGCACGCACCCGCGGGCCGGACAGCCCGGCGCGGCTCGCCAGACCGTCGGACACGAGGAGGACCGCAGCCGCGCCATCGCTCTTCGGGGAGCACTGATACAGCGTGAGCGGGTCGGCGACCATCCGTGACTGAAGCACCTCGTCGACCGTCACCTGATCACGCATGTGGGCGAACGGGTTGGCCGAGGCGAACCGCCGCGCCTTGACCGAGACCCTGGCGAGGTCCTCGACCGTGGCACCCGTCTCGTGCATGTACCGGCGAGCGCGCATGGCGTACACGACGGGATTGGTGACACCAGCCTGCCCCTCCCATTCGGTCTCCTGGACGGGGAGGGCCCCCTTACCGAGGGTGGACAACTTGTCCACGCCGACCACCAGGGCACAGTCGATGCCCGAGTCGGAGATGGTCCGGCGGGCGAGATGGAAGGCGACGGCACTGCTGGCACACGCGCTCTCCACGTTGAAGGTCGGCAGCCCGGATGCCAAGCCGGCGAACCGCAGGGAGCGCTGCCCGATCAGCCCGCCGCCCTTCGCCGTGCCGACGTACGCCTCCTCGACGAGCCCGGGATCGACGCCCGACTCGTCGAACAGTGCGCGGACCGCACCCGCGGCGAGCATGTCCGCGCTGACGGCGGACTCCTTCGAGAAAGGGACCATCCCGGTCGCTGCGATGACGACGTCCGTCATGACTTCAACTCCTGCGGCAAATCGTCGCTGCAATGTTTGTTGCTGTCAAGACGCGATTGTGACACGCCATCGGTCGCGGACCTCACAGCAGGCCTGCTTCCCGCCACACGCGCCCGGCGGCGGCGTGCAGGGGGATGGGGATCGGAGCGTCCTCGGCATCGACCACCATCCGTTCCAGAGGCAGCGTCGGGCCTCCCTGCCAGGGGATCCGGTCACGCCGAGCCAGCATCGCGCGACAGAACGCCTCGACCATCTCGTCGGCGGCGTCGGCCCGGGTGTACACCATGAACCCCGAGAAGTCGATGGTGGTCACGTCGGCGGAGAGGCTCGGGTAGCGCCGCCGTTCGATGACCGAGCGGCGGTATCCCATCGCTTCGAGCGCCTCGAGCGCCTTCTCGGGGATGGACAGGAAGCGAAAGCCGGCCTCCGTCGCCATCTCGACCCAGTTGTAGACACCCTCGTCACAGACCATCTCGCGCTCACCGGAGAGGACCCGCCCCCGACGCGGCTCGCGGTGGGGGATCCCATCGTCCATGTGGAGCGTGTCCCCCTGCGCCATCAGATCGTCGAGGGCGGCGCCGACGGCATCGAACACGTGACGCAGGATCATGTGGACCGAGTGATCGGGGCGCCCGCCCCGCAGCGAGATGCGCAGCGGCGGATGGTCGCCGCGCAGATCGTCCAGGGCCTCGATGTGGGTGAACCCGGCCACCGCCAGGCCCAACTGGTCGTGGGACGGGATCGTGGCGATCGCCGCCAGCGGGATGGGCTCCGAGAAGGGCGCAAGGCCCCGGACGGCAGGCCCGACGGCGGTGGCCGGGTTCACGATGGCGACATCCACGTCGCCCGACGCCACGTCTGCGACGGCTCCGACAGCATCGGAGGCGAACAGCGAGACGGCCCACTCGTCGGAACCCTGGGCCCGCAATCGCACCAGCGCCTGCTTCGGGCCCCACGCCTCCGCACCCGCCAACTCGGAGGCCACCTCGAGCATCAGGCGGGAACGGACCGTCGCGGTACGGGGGCGATCCTCCGGGTAGGGCTCGATGGTCACGATCTCACCGTACCGCCGCCCGATGGTTGCTCCCGGTCATGTCCGCGCACTCCGGCGCGGCACGAACCACAGGCTCGGGGCGAACACCGCGGCGGCGACGCATGCCATCGCCGTCGGCAGTGCGAGCGCGGCGAGCGACCCGCTCACCGTCGCCGGCGCCGCGAGGCGGGCCCCGGCGCGATACGTGCCGACGAGCGTGATCGCCGCACCTTGTTCACTCTCCTCCACGGTGTCACTCGCGACCGCCGTCCCCAGCACGCCCGACACTCCCCCGGCGCTTCCGGCCACGAGCATCAAGCCGCCGAGGACGAGAACGCCCGAGGAGATCGGGAGCAGGGCGAGGGCGACGGCGAGCCCGGTCGCCGCCAGCGGAACGAAGGGACGCACGTCACTGCTCCCCCACCGGGCCACCGATGCCGTCGTGAGGAACCCGGCCCCGTCTGCCAGGGACAGCAACCAGCCGACGACGCTCGGCGTAAGGCCGCGGTCGGTGAGGATCACCGGGACGAACGACTCCGACAACCCGCGCCAGACCCCGCCGGCGGTTCCTCCCCAGCATGCCTGCGCCAGGTCGGCCCGCAGCCAGATCGGCCGCCGGTGCGACCGCGATCGTCGCTGATAGGGCGGCCGCGGGATGAGGGTGGCGGCGAAGACCGCCCCGGCGCCGGCAAGGACGACCGCCGCCAGCAGCGAGGCGCGCAGCGAGATGACGGCGAGCGAGCCGGCCAGGGCCGGGCCGATGAGGCGGCCGAACTGGGCGGTCGTCTGGACGAAGGCCAGCCGCCGCGAGGCGACCCCGGGGTTCCGCACGGCGTGGGTCTGACTAGCCGTGTGGAAGAGGCCGCGTGCAAAGCCCTGCCCGACCTGGGCGATGACGAATCCGATGAGGTCCTGGGTCATGAGCAGGGCACCGGCGGACACCGCCATGACGAGGAGCGCGAACACCATGAGCGCCCGGTCCCGGAACTTCGAGAGGAGATAGGGCAGCACGAGCCTCGAACCCAGCTGGAGCGCGGCGGACACCGAGGCGAGAAACCCAACCGCCGTAGCACTGAACCCCGATTCGAGGGCGAGGAGCGGATAGGTGAAGGCGGTGACGCCGAGCGCCGTGCCGAACCCCACCACCAGGACGGAGAGGCGGCGGCGATCGTCGGGATCTGGCGGTGGCTCGTCCACCTCAGTCGCCCTGGGGAATGACCCTCAGGTGGTCGGGGTCGATGCGGATCGTGACGGGCGTGCCGTCATCAATCGCCAGCCGGACCGGCACCCTGACTCGCAGCTCGTGGGTCCCGATCCGCACCACGTGGTCGACAGAATCGCCCTGATAGCTCTTCGTGACGACCTCACCCTGCATCTCATTCGGCATGGTCCCCATGGCAGGCTCCATCGACATCTCGACGCCCTCGGGCCGGACCGCGACCGTGACCTGCTCGCCCGGGCGGAGGTCGGGATGAGCGTTCGCACGCAGCACGCCGACCTCGCTGTCGATGGTCACCAGGGCCCCCTCGCCCGCCGAGATGGACCCCGAGAGGAAATTCGACGTCCCGATGAAGTCCGCGACGAACCGGTTGACCGGCTTCTCGTAGATCTCCTGGGGACGCCCGATTTGCATGATCTTCCCGTCACGCATCACCGCGATGCGTGAAGAAAGCCCCAGGGCCTCGACCTGGTCGTGGG
>JAUYIV010000114.1 GCA_030688105.1 Actinomycetota bacterium
TGGGCCCATTGCGCCTGCCCGAGCCGCGACAGCTGCTCCCGGTGCTGATCGCCTTCGGGGTGTCGTTCGTGGTGCTCCTCTATCAACGCGACCTCGGCGCCTCGCTGCTGATCTTCCTGGTCTTCGTGCTGCTGATCTTCGTGGCCACCGCCCGGCCCACGTATCTGGCGGCCGGCGGCGCCCTCGCCATCGGCGGAGCCTTCGCCGCGGCATCGGCGTTCGACCACGTGGCGACACGCGTGAGCGCGTGGCTCCATCCCTTCGAGGACTTCGCCGGGGGCGGTTATCAGGTAGCACAGAGCCTGTTCGCCCTCGCCGACGCCGGAATCCTCGGAACGGGGATCGGCAACGGCGCGCCGTACTTGATACCCGCGGCAGCCACCGACTACGTCTTCGTCGCGATCACCGAGGAGACGGGCTTGGCCGGAGGCCTGGCGGCGCTCGCCGCCTATGCCGTCCTCGTCGCCGCCGGGTTCGGCATCGCCCTCAGGGCGGCGGATCGCTTCCGGTCGCTGCTCGCCGCCGGGCTCACGATCACCCTCGCCGTCCAAACACTCCTCATCGTCGGAGGGGTGCTCCGGTTTCTGCCTCTCACCGGGATCACCTTGCCATTCGCCTCGTACGGAGGCTCGTCGCTGCTGGCGAACATGGTGCTCGTGGCGCTGCTGGCACGGGTCTCCCACGAGGAGCGCTCGTGAAGGCGGCGATGCGGCGCCTCGGATTCGCCCTTCTCGGCCTCCTGGCCTTCGCCGGGGTGTGGCTCACCTGGGCCCAGGTCCGAGCCGGGTCCGCGTACCGCGATGATTCCCGCAACGTCCGGGCCCTGCAGCCACCCGCCGACCCCTCCCGGGGACGGATCATCACCGCCGACGGGGTCGTGGTCGCCGAGGATGGGCCCGACGGCGAGCGTCGGTACCCGGAGGGACCCGCCTACGCCCACATCGTCGGGTTCGACGCTCCCTCCGGCCGAAGCGGGATCGAGCGCAGCCGATTTGCCGTGATCTCGTCGCGCCATGACGGCTCGATCACGTCGTGGCTGCTCGGGCTCCTGGGAGCCGATCTGGGCCCGCCCGACGTCCACCTCACCATCGTCGACGAGGTCCAGCAGGCCGCGGTCGAAGCCCTCGGTGGTCGACGCGGCGCGGTGGTCGCCATCGATCCACGCACCGGTGCGGTCCTCGCCTACGTCTCATCCCCGTCGTTCGACCCAAACCAACTGGTCGGCGGCGGGCTCGACCCGACCGAGGAGTCCGTCTCCGATGCGCTGCTCGACCGGGTCGCCGACCACGTGCTGCCCCCGGGGTCGACCTTCAAGGTGCTGATCACCGTCGCCGCCCTCCGGGCCGGGATGGAGCCGGATAGCGAGGTCGCCGCCGGCTCCTCGTACACCCCGCCCGGCGGCGGCATGCCGATCCGCAACGCCGGCGACGAAGGATGCGGGGGCGATCCGGTGACGCTCACCCAGGCTCTGGTGGTCTCATGCAACACCGCGTTCGCCCGCCTGGCCGTGGAGCTCGGGGGCCTGCGGGTGGTGGCCGCCGCCGAGGGCGGCGGTTTCAACGGGGTCATTCCCTGGGAGACCGGAGCGGTGGTGTCCTCGATCCCCTCTGGGAATTCGCTTCAGGCCGACCCGCCGGCGCTCGCCCAGAGCGGCATCGGAGAACGCGACGTGCGCACCACCCCACTCCTCATGGCCCTGGTCGCCTCCGCCATCGCCAACGATGGCATCGCCATGGCCCCGTATGTCGTCGACCGCGTGGTCGCCCCGGACGGCGAGGTGCTCCACAGGGCCGATCCCGGCCGGCTCCACCGGCTCGTCTCCGCGGACATCGCCGATCAGATCACCGCGATGATGGTCGAGGTCGTCGCTCGAGGAACCGGACGCCCGGCTGCAGTGGCCGGCATCGACGTGGCCGCCAAGACCGGGACCGCCGAAGGATCCGGCGGACCCCACGCATGGGTGATCGCCTTCGGGCCTGCCGACGAACCCACCATCGCGGTGGCCGTCGTGGTCGAAGGGGGAGGCAGCGGGGGGCGCGTGGCAGGCCCAATTGCCTCCCGTGTGATCGCTGCGTGGATCGAAACCGCTAGATAGGGCCACGGTTACCATTCGACGTCGTGGATTCGCAACGGGTCCTGTCGGACCGGTACGCCCTCGTTTCCCATCTCGCTCGTGGCGGGATGGCCGACGTGTACGTCGCCGAGGATCGCCGCCTCGGACGGCATGTCGCCGTCAAGATCCTGCACAGCGAATATGCCCACAGCGAGGCGTTCGTCCAACGTTTCCGCCGGGAGGCCCAGGCGGCGGCCAACCTAACCCACCCCGGCGTCGTCGCCGTCCACGACTGGGGGGAGGACGACGGCACCTACTTCATGATCATGGAACTGGTGCAGGGAAGGAATCTTCGGGAGGTGGTGCGTTCCGAGGGAGCCCTCCTCCCCCGGCGGGTCGCCGAGATCGGGGTGGAGGTCGCCGCCGCGCTCTCGGCGGCACACGCCCAGGGCCTGGTCCACCGTGACATCAAGCCGGCGAACATCCTGCTCACCCCCGATGGCAAGGTGAAGGTCGCCGACTTCGGTATCGCCCGGGCGTTCGACGACGAAGAACAGCTCACCCGTACCGGTGCGGTGATCGGCACTGCCACCTATTTCAGCCCTGAGCAGGCGCAGGGGTTCACCGCGGACTCACGAAGCGACATCTACTCGCTCGGGGTGGTGATGTACGAGTTGCTCACCGGGCAGCCGCCATTCCATGGTGAGAGCCCCGTGGCCGTCGCCTACCAGCATGTCCGCGAGGAGCCCGAAGCGCCATCGGACCTCAACCCGAACATCCCTCCGGGGCTGGAGGCGGTGGTGCTGGCGGCGATGGCCAAGCACCCCGACGACCGATACCAGACGGCCGAGGACCTCGCCATGGACCTCCGCCGGGTCCTCGCCGGCCAGGTGCCCCTGGCCGCGCCCGAGAACGAGGCGCCGACGCGAATCATGTCCGCCGTCGGCGGAGGGGCCGGCACCCACGTCGCCGACCCGACCGACGGGACCAGGGCATACGAAGAACCGGTCTACCACGAACCCGGCCGAATGGACCGCACGACCATCACCATCGGCGTCCTCGCCGCCGCCGCCCTCATCGGTCTCGGCGTGATCCTCCTGTTCCGCCTCCTCAGCCCGTCCGGCGCCGGCACCGTGGCCATCCCGAACCTGCGCGGTCAGACGGTGGAGGCCGCCACCGCGCGCCTCGAAGGCCTCGGCCTCGTCGTGGCGGAGCGGTCCGTGGCCGACCCCGATATCGATGTGGGGCTGGTCGCAGGGACGGAGCCGCCGGCGGGAGAGCGCGTCGACGAAGGCGCCACCGTCACCCTCCTCGTGTCCGCCGGGGAGGGCAGCGCCGAGGTGCCCAACGTGATAAACCGGCTCCGCGCCGATGCCGAGGCACTCATCGAAGCCGCCGGCCTCGAGGTCGGGCGCGTCGTCTTTGAGGCGTCCCCGGTCGTCGAGGAGGACGTGGTCATGGCGCAGGACCCGGCCCCGGGCGAGATCGTGGAGTCCGGGAGCCCCGTCGACCTGGTCATCTCCGTGGGCGTGAGCGCGCTGACGGTTCCGAACGTGACCAACCAGACGGAGGAGGCCGCCATCTTCGCCCTCGAGCAGGCTGGATTCGACCTGGATCAGATCGTCATCGAGCGCCGCCCCCACGCCGACATCCTCGAGGGATTCGTCATCGAGACCGACCCGCCGGCCGGTGAGGTGGTGCCGTCGGATGGCACGCTGATCCTCATCGTGTCCGAGGGCGCGGTGCCGTCGGTGGTGCCCAACGTCATCGGCCTGGATCCCGAGGAGGCCCAGGAGCGCCTGGAGGAATTCGGGTTCGTCGTCAGCTTCGGGCCGGTCTTCCCTCTCGATTGGGACGATCCCAACGACGAAAAGATCGCCGACCAGACCCCGGCGCCTGGAGAGACGCATGAATTCGGAACACAAGTGACCATTCGCATCGGCCAAGTGGCCACCCAAGTCACCGTCCCCAACGTCGACGGAGCCGCGGTGTCGGCGGCGCGCAACGCCATCGAGGACGCCGGGCTCGTCTTCGAGCGGGGACCCGACACGCTGGTGGCCCCGGGGAGCGCCGACATCGACCGGGCGGTGACCCAGGACCCGGGCGCCGGCACGACCCAGGATGTCGGCACCACGGTCGTCGTCTCGTTCGGCAAGGAGGGCGCTCAGGTCCCCAACCTGTTCACCGGCGGGGGCAACGATTGCCCGGGCGCGGTGACGATGGCCACCGCCCAGTCGCAGATCACCGCGGCCAACCTGGCGATGAGCGCCCAGACGGCGAACGAGGACGAGTACTCCTACACGTTCGGAAATCACGCCTGCGAGGGCCGCACCGTCCAGCAGAGTCCGCCGCCAGGAGAGATCGTCGAAAAGGGGTCGACCGTCGTCGTCACGTTCGATCCGGTGTTCGCGCCCCTCGACTTCGAGATCTACGAGCTGCAGCCCACGGGCCCTCCGGCGAATAAGAGCGCCGCGGACCAGTTCCCGGTCTTCACCTGGAAACCTGCCACGCAAGACGGCGGTCAGTGCCACGACCCGAACGCTTCGTACAGCGGCAACATCCGCCGGATCGACCCCGAGCCCCAGGAGGTCATCCCCCTGGTCGACGGCAAGTACACCATCGAGTACTGGGTGGCGGTCG
>JAUYIV010000120.1 GCA_030688105.1 Actinomycetota bacterium
GAGGTAGCGCTCCCCCATCCACGCCACCGAGTACTGGGTGACCCGCTGCGCCAGATACTGGGCGACGAGCAGGAAGGTGAAGACCGCGGTGGCGACGAGGATGGCGGTGCGGTCCCCAACGGCGATGCCATCGTCGATCCCACTGCGGATGGCGATGGGCCCGAGCAGCCGGGCGATCGTGGCGACGACCGTCGCCGCCAAGGCGCCGAGAAGGGCGCGTCCCAGGCCGCGGCCGAGGCGGGCGGCGCGCCGAATCAGCCGAGAGTCGGGAGGCCCGGGCGCGGTCATGCCCGCGCCTCGACCTGCGCGAGCACTTCGCCGTAGCGGGGTACGGTCCTGAGGAGCTCGGTGTGCGGTCCGGTGGCCACGATCCGGCCGCCGTCCATGAACACCACCTGGTCGACGATGGCAAGGGTCGAGGTCCGGTGGGCGATGACGATGGTGGTCCTCCCCTTCATCACCTGCTCCAGGGCGGCGAGCATCTCGGCCTCGACGATGGCGTCGACCGACGAAGTGGCGTCGTCGAGGATCAGCACCCTGGGGTCCCGGAGGACCGCCCGGGCCAGGGCCACCCGCTGGCGCTGTCCGCCCGACAGTGAATGCCCGCGCTCCCCCACGATCGTGTCGTACCCATCCGGCAGCGCGGTGATGAACTCGTGGGCCTGGGCGAGCCGTGCGGCGAGCCGGATCTGCTCGTCGGTGGCGCTCGGGTCGCCGAACGCGATGTTGTCGCGCACCGACGCCGAGAACAGGAAGGTCTCCTGAAAGACCACCGCCACCTCCCGCCGCAGTTCGTCGAGATCGATCCGACGGACGTCCAGCCCGTCCAGGGTGATCGCCCCGCCGTCGACATCGCGAAAGCGCGGCACGAGATGCGCGATCGTCGTCTTGCCGGATCCGGTGGAACCGACGAGCGCGATCGAGCTGCCGCCCGGAATCGTCAGGTCGACGCCGTCGAGCACCGCCGCGCCGCCCGGGTAGGCGAACGAGACCCCATGAAAGCGGACCTCGCCTCGCCCCGGCGGTATGGGGACCGGATCGGCAGGGTCGGATATCTCCGGCGCCTGCGAGAGGAGAGTCTGGATACGGGTCGCCGCCGCGGTCGCCCGCGGGACCTGCGCGAAGAACCAGCCGGTGATCCGCAACGGGAAGTTCAGCAACGCCAGGTACTGGGTGAACGCCACGAACTCGCCGAGGGTGATGTCACCGGAAACGACCCGGAATCCGCCCAGGAGCAACACCGCGATGTTGGCGAACGAGGGAACCATTTCGAACATCGGTGCGTAGGTCGCCCGGATCCGTGCCAGGCGCGTCGCCCGGTCGAAGATCCGCTCCGCCGCGGTGTCGAGCTTCGCCTGCTCCTGAGACTCCTGGCCATACGACTTGATCACCTGGATGCCGCCGATGGAATCCTCGACCACACGGCTGAGATCCCCGAGCCGCTGCTGCACTTCGAAGGACAGCTTCAGCACCCTGCGGGCGTACCGGCGGGCCAACAGCAGCACCAATGGCACGGTCAGCGACGTGACCAGACCGAGGACCGGGTCGAGGACGACCAGCATCGCCATGACGGCGAGGAACATCCCGAGGTTCGCCAGGGTGATCGGGGTCATGGCGTAGATCAGGCGTACCTGGGACAGGTCGCTGGACGCCCGGGCCATCAGCTCGCCGGTACTGGTGACGTCGTGGAAGGAGAACGCCAGCCTTTGGATGTGCTCGAACATGCGGTTGCGAAGATCGGTCTCCGCCCGGTATGAGACCCGGAAACCGAAATAGCGGCGGACTCCGATGCCCACCCCGAGGAGGACACCGGCTCCGAGAAGGAGGACCACCAGGCCACCGAGCTCGGAAGCGCGGTCGCCGAGGATGGCCCGGTCGACCACTCGGCTCACCAGGTATGGGACGGCGACGGTCATCGCCATCCAGAGGAGCGCCCCCCCGATGGCGAGTGCCATATCCCGCCGGTACCCGGCGAGAGTCCGCGTGAGCAGACGGAACCCCGCCCGGGCCTCGCTCTCGCGCACTCCGGCGGTCATGAGGTGACGATAACCAGAGGGCCTCCCCTTCCCGGCGCGGGTCCTCCCCGCCTTCGCGGGGGAGGTGGCACCGCCGCTTCGGCGGTGACGGAGGGGGCGCCGGACAGACCGGGCGCGTCGACGCGATCCGCCTTCTCTCTCGAACCAGAAGAGTCAGATGGGACCGGGACCGCCGACAGGTCCTCCCCTTCTCAAGCCTCCGCCTGCAGGTCGCGGACGTAGATGGCCACCACCGCCCCGAACAGGATCGCCATGGCACCGACGTACAACCAGACCAGAGCCACGGCCACCGCCCCGAGCGTTCCGAAGGTGGGACCGAGGTCGGCGGCCGCCGACAGGTACAGGCCGAACCCCAGGCTCCCGAGAAGGGCCCCCGCCGTCGCCACCAGGGCGGCGAGCCAGGCCCGGGGAAGCGGCCGGGGCGGGCCGAACACGTAGAACGCCAGCAGGAACCCGAACAGGCCGAGTGCAGACATCGGGACCCGCAGCCAGGCCCACAGGTCGGTCAGGGGATCGAAGCCGGTGAGATTGGCGAGGAATTCGAAGATCTCGCGGCCCGCCACCAGCAGCAGGGAAGTGACCACCAAAGCGATACCGCCGGCGATCGTCAGACCCACCGCCACCAGCCGCATCGACATCCCCCGCCGCGCCTCGGATTGGTGATCGACGGCGGCGGTCGCCCGTTGCAACGCGACAACTGCCCGCGACCCGAAATAGAGGGCGACGGCTATCGAGATCACGATGAGGACTCCCTCACTCCCGCCGGTGGTGTCACCCGCCTCGGTCATCAGATCGACGATGAATTCGACCACGGAAACCGGGGCCACCGGCTCGAGGGCACGCTGCACCCTTTCCACCGCGGTCGCCGACTGCCCGATCAGGGCGGCGACACCGAGCATGGCCACGATGAGGGGGACCAGGGCGAGGAAGGCGTTGTAGGACACCGCCGCCGCCTGGAGCGACAGCCCGGAGGCGCCCACCCTCCGGTAGAGGTCGAGCGCGTGGCCCTTGATCGAGTGATCCATCG